>NZ_JAAHGU010000013.1:0-116710 GCF_010692685.1 Okeania sp. SIO2F5
TATCTCTCCCCAAATCTTCCCTCTTAACCTTTTCTCTCTTACCTTCTGTCTCCTGTCTCCAGTATAGCTGTCTCCTAGTCAAAAAAACTTGATATTTATATGAAGATACGGTTAGGGGTTCTATAGTATTCAGCTCAGCCTAATGTTATTTACCCAACAGCCGGAAATTGCTGGAGGACTAATTGCTTCAATGTATATAGGGAACTTAATGTTGTTGTTCCTAAATCTTTCTTTGGTAGGTTTGTTTGCTCGTATTTTGCTCTTGCCTAATTGGCTGCTATTCCAGGTACTAGGAGTAATGGCATTTATTGAGGTTTTCTCTATCCACGGTAGTATTCTGTCTATTTTGTTAATGTTAGCCATCGGAGTCTTTGGTTATTTCTTGCGCAAATTACAATATTCTTTGACACCTTTTCTCTTAAGTTTTGTCCTAGGTGAATTAATGGAATAAAATTTGCGTTGGGCACTTGCTATTAGCGGTCGCTAATACCAGTTTGAAAAAAGAATGCTATAAAAAGTGCATCTCGATCATATCTGTTTAAAAACAGCTTCTCCAGTTCATTTTAGATGGTTATATCTATCGTTTTTCCTTTTTTTTCAATATTTATTTCTTCTTCATTCTTGCTTCTTCCTTCTTTCTTACTTCTACTATTTGTAACAAACGTTGATCAAATTGGTATAAATCGGAATTCTGTTTCAGAATCAAATTTCTCAAAGTCTTTGGATACTTACTTTTAGTATGGTAATACTATTGCCAATTGTGAGACTTCTTCTGAAGCGAAGGAAATTATTTTCGGAGACTTCCAAGTAATTAGAGTGATTGCTCAAACAGTAATCATTCAGGTATTAGCTGGTCAGCTTTTCCTGCGGAATACTACACAAAAAGCTTTTCGGTTGGTAAAAAAGCACCAAGTAATTAATCAGGAAGATTAGCTAATTTGCTTTGAAAGTAACTTTTAATTTTTGCTCAATTTTTCAACTCTGATTCTTCCTTCAAAGATAATTTTTTGGTAGTCCTACATAGTAATGGTAAATGTGGATGAACGACGCCTAGCAAGGGAGCAAGATGCTTCCATTTCCCTTCCCATTGACCAAAATAATTACAATAGATCATCATGACAATGCACCATTACCAACTTTTTAATACCTGACGGCTGAATACTTACCTCAAACAGAAAAAGTTGCCCTTGAATTTATTTAGGATTTAAACCCTATAGAAGCTTATATAATAAACATAGACTTGAATAAATTTTCAAACTATAACCTCTTAGATAAGTAGTTTGAAATACTCACAAATCTGTAAGTTGTGACGAAGTAGGGAGTAGAGGAATCAATAAAAAATATTTATTCCCTTTTTTTTTTGATGAAAATTAGTAGAGGAAAAAATTGTGGAAGTATTACAAGTAGCTCAGTTAGGCAATGAAATATTGCGATGTCAAGCTCAACCTGTTAATAATATTTGGGATCAAAATTTACAGCAAATAATTGATAATTTAATTGCCACAGTAATTGAAACAAATGGTGTGGGAATTGCTGCTCCACAAGTTTCAATTAGCGATCGCTTATTCATTGTTGCATCTCGACCCAATCTCAGATATCCAAATGCACCCAAAATGGAGCCAACAGCTATGATTAATCCTAGATTAATATCTCATTCAGAAGATAGAGTCAAGGGGTGGGAAGGTTGTTTAAGTGTGCCAGGAATTAGAGGTTTAGTACCAAGATATAGAGTAATAAACGTAGAATATACTAATCGAGAGGGAAAACTTCAAAGACAAGAATTAACAGATTTTGTTGCTAGAATTTTTCAGCATGAATACGATCATCTAGAAGGTCTAGTATTTTTAGATCGTGTTGGAAGTACCACAGATTTAATGACAGAAGATGAATACCAGAAACAAATTATTCAATCAAGGAATTAGGAGGTAGGAATTAAGGGGAGATTTCCGGAGTGTTCAGGAAAATATTTATCAGCGAAAAGAAGGAATACACTGTAAATACCTAATCTCTAACAAGAATGACAAAATTTATATAGCAATCAGGAATCATATGTGATAATTTGACTATTCCTTAAAATTCTAGTGTGTAGCGCTTTTTATTTTGATCGGATACAGTTTTTTTTATTTCCTATTTCCTGTTTTCTGTTCCCTAAAAATCTATAATTTCTCACAATTACTGATTAGATAAAAAATTAGCTTGTTTTAAGGAGTAGGGATTAGTAATTCGGTTTCGCTGGGAATAGAAAAGTAAGCATTTCCTACGGAATGCTGCGCAAACAGCTATTAGCTGTCAGTTCGAGCGCAATAAAACTCTCACCTGAATCCTTACTAAATAAATATAGACTTTAACCTCAAAGGAACCTGCTTTTGTAAGATTTAATTATCACCGTATTCTGGCTTAATAATACCCCTTAATATAGGGTTTAATAAAGCTCAGAAGCAATAGCTGATAGCTGAATGCTGACGACTGAAGACTTACATAGAAAAGAAGAAAAACAACTGTACCTTAGTAACTTGATAAATGCTATAAAATAAGATAGCTATCTATATTATACTTGCAAATCAATTATCATTAGTTCAATGAATAATCCAAATTTTCCTTGATGGTCAAACCAATTTTTCCGCTTATAGTAGGCTTTTAATATAAAAAAAATCATGTAGAAATCTTTCTTGAAAATAGTATAGTTTATTTAGGATTTGCTCAAAAAATTGAGATATTTTAGTCTCAATATGATTGATCAATCTTAAGAATATGATTAAGTGAAAATAGAGGCATTTAATACTAGCAAAAACAATACAATTGTTGAAGATTAAACAGTCTAGTAATAGGTTTAAACTAAGGATAAAACTTAAGCATTCAGCCGTCAGCTATTAGCTATTGCCTTTAGTTTTAGATAAAAGGTTTATTAATTGAGTCAAAATTAAATCTTAACTACAAAAATATGCTTTAAAGTCTATATTCATTAAACCCCCTCCTTAAGGTTGGGATATTATTACTAATAGCTGACAGCTAATAGCTTAATGGTTACGATAAAACTTTTCTCTGTTCCCAATCCTAATCAGAGAAATTTTTTGGTAGATACTATTTAGGTTTTCATCTCATTACTAAATAGTAAAAGTTGGCTGGAATCATATTTTTGTCATAATTATAAATCTTAATTAAAATTTGGTTGTAATCCTTTTCCGTAATCTATAGTTGTGCTAGTTGTAGTTAAAAATAGTAAATAAATCGAGGAAATATTTATGAGTATTAATCTTAGTAAAGGTGAAAGAGTTAGTCTGTCCAAAGAAGCGCCTGGAATGAAAAAAGCTGCAGCAGGTTTAGGATGGGATGTAAATGTCTCAGATACAGGTTCAGATTTTGACCTTGATGTTTCTGTGTTTATGTTAGGAGCAAGTGGCAAAATTCCTCAAGAGAAATATTTTGTTTTTTATAATAATCTTAAATCTGCTGATGGTTCAGTAGAGTCTATGGGAGATAGTCGCACAGGAAAAGGAGAGGGAGATGATGAGACTGTCACTGTAGATTTATCAATGGTTGATTCGACAATTGAAGAAATTATTTTTGTTGTTACTATATATGAAGCAGACAAAAGAAGGCAAAACTTTGGGCAAGTGAGAAATTCTTACATCAGAATTTATGATGGGGAAACTCAAGAAGAGATAACTAAGTATGAACTAGAAGAAGATTTTTCTAGGGAAACAGCTATAGAGTTTGGGAAATTGTATAAAAAAAATGGTGAATGGAAATTTCAAGCAGTAGGAGAAGGTTATAATTCTGGCTTAGAAAATTTTGTACAGAAATATACTTAATTGATTAAGTAACAAACTGTTTAACAATTAATAATTACCTCTCCTTAACATTAAAAGGATTGATTAAAAATATTTTTTCTTTTTTTTATCCTTTATAAGGAGAGGCTTTTAAACTGAATTATTCAGTCAAAATGAATGTTGAATTAGTATTTTGGATAAGAGAGTAATTTTGATGTAATCCCAAAGATCCAATCTGTATGAGTCAAAAAATATTCCGCTCCAATATAAGTAGGTAAAATCTGCTCAAAAAATTGAGAGGCAAATCAATAAATATTTCTCTAAGTTAGCTCAAAAAATCATCAAATTAAAGACAGATACTAGGAGTCAGCAGGGAGAAGAAATAAATGATCTATCTTGACATTCTGTCACAGAGTTTAGAGCAACTAAATTAATTTATGAATCAAGGTCAGAATATCTTTTTACTATTTTACTATTTGATTATCCTGACGGCTATAAGACATAAACTGCCATAAAAAAGGTGTCTTATTCAAAGATTTAAATTGATTTATTCTGCCTTCCTAATTTTCATCTTGTTTTCTCAACTGTACATCCATAAATTATTCAGATACTGAAAAATATCAACTATCATCTTAAAAAATTTTTGAAACTGTTTAGTCATAAAAGAGGGCAATAAATGTCTGTTAAACTTAGCAAAGGTCACAGAATTAATCTTTCTAAAGATGCACCAGGTCTAGCAAAAGTAGGTATTGGTTTAGGTTGGGATGTTAATCCTACTGATACAGGTGTAGAATTTGACTTAGATGCTTCTGTATTTATGTTAGGAGATAATGGTAAAATCCCTGAAGATGAATACTTTATTTTCTACAATAATTTAAAATCACCAGATAGTGCAGTAAAGCATTGGGGGGATAATAGAACTGGAGAAGGAGAAGGAGATGATGAAACAATAGAAGTAGATTTAACTAATGTTAATTCTAGTATTCAAGAACTACTTTTTGTTGTGACTATCCATGATGCAGAAAAAAGAAGACAAAACTTTGGGCAAGTTAAAAATTCGTTTATTAGAGTTTACAATTTGGAGACTCAAGAAGAAATAACTAAGTATGAATTAGAAGAAGAATTTTCGAGAGAAACTGCAATAGAATTTGGTCGTCTCTATAAAAAAAATGATGAATGGAGATTTCAAGCTGTGGGAACAGGATATAACGCAGGTTTACAAACTTTTGTAGAGAAATATGTTTACTAATAACTATAAATAGTACTTTCAATTTGGGTTTTGCTATAGGTAAAACCCAAAACTTGGAAAATTAAAGTTTAGGGGTTGCACATTAAAGAATGATAATAGATTTTAAACTGTACATATATTTAGGAAAGAATAATCCAAAAATATCTACTTTCGGATTTCATCATTCCTGATTGTGCAATGGCAGATTTTAAGTCAGTACGCGGAAGAATGTTCTTGAAAATCAGTAATGATAAAGAAGTCTATCTAGAATTGAATAATCTAAACAATAATTGTAGTTTTTGTGTAGCAGCTTAAACAATTTGATTTAACTATATTATAGTGTTTGAGATACAATAAATCCTCAAATCCAGATAGCAAAATAAACATTAGAAAGCTGACTTTTAACGGTTCATTGCTATAACCCAAAAACCAGATTAACTAAATTGAAAAATTTTCAGACTTTATAAAGGGTACTAAATACATGACTATTAAGCTCGAAAAAGGACAAAAAATTGTACTTAATAAAAGTGAATACGATCTATCACGACTGACAATGGGTCTAGGATGGGATGTTGCTAAATCTGCAAGTGGTTTAGCTGGTTTATTTGGTAATAGATCGGATTTTGACCTTGATGGTTATGCCATTTTATTACAAGAAAATGATCAACTCAAAAATTACAAAGAAGATGTAATTTATTATGGTCATTTAGAATCTCAGGATAAGACAGTAATTCATTCAGGAGATAATCTGACTGGAGAAGGAGATGGAGATGATGAACAAATAATTTTGAAACTTAATTCTATTCCTGAAAAATACCAAAAAATCATCCTAGCGGTAAGCATTTATCAAGCGAAAGAAAGGAAGCAACAATTTGGGATGGTAGAAAATGCTTTTGTTAGAGCTGTTGATCATAAAGGAATTGAAATAGCAAAATATACTTTATCTGGTAATGGTACTTATCAGGGCAAAATATCAATGTTAATGGGAGCTATTTATCGAGATAACACAGTGTGGAAATTTACTGCTTTGGGTGATCCTTTAGATAGTGATATGAATGGTGTAGTAGGTTCATTTCTGAAATAAGTTTAGCCATATAGTAGAAGGAAGAAGGAAAAATCTTGCGTTGTCTGAGTTTTAAGCTTTTGATCTGTCCTAACCTTTGCTTCGACTGCTATGCTTACTCAATTTTAAAATAAATTATTATCAAATTAAAAAAACCAGTATTTGTTAGAAGCTAAAATACTGGTTTTTTTTCAATAGGATTTTAATATTCATCCGATTTCCGTAAATTATACTAAATCCGGTTATCAAAAATACTTTATAGGGTGTAATTATACCAAATTTAAAAAGCGCTTCGGTCCGGAATGCTCCGCAAACAGGGAGAGAGCGTTTAGCATTCAGCTTTTAAGAAGGGGATTTCAATCCCCCCTGAAATTAAACGATAAGCTAGAAGTCTGGGGTTTCAACCCAAGCTTTTAGATGTCTTTTTTCTGTGAACTATTCCCGCTGACTGCTAGTAGTTTATAACGGACAACTAGTTAATGTATTTTTGCTACATATTCTTGGAAGTAGGGAGTAGGTAAATAACGAATAAGATCTCTTTACTTCATACAAATAATTGCTCAAAAAATCACTTATCCTGACTTATTACTTAATAACTGAAGTGTTCAATAACTATCACATTATTTTTAGTAATTTGCATTAAATACTCTCCCTATCTCCCCATCTGCTCTACACCCTATCTAGATAAAAGGATACTAATTTAATATTATTTATGAGACGAGGGAATAGAGGATAGAGAATAGAATAGGGGTTTGTAATATGAAATCTAAATATTTTGAATTGCATATCTGAAAATTTTCAGATATATATTTTAATTAAATAATATTGAGTGGCAAATTAATTTTGGTAAAACTGCATCAAGTTTTAGTGATGGTATTGAAAATATGTTATGTATTTGTACCAATGATAGAGCTTCATATTTGACGGAAGTAGGCTGTATTTTCTCTATGTTCCTAATTCCAATTTTATGCTCAAATCGAAATTAAGATGAGGTCAAAAAAAATTATTTAATCCTTTTGCTATATTCCATATTCCTTCTCGCAAATATTTTCGATTTAATTTGGCTTATATCAAGTTCAGTAGCATCAGTATTGTCAGGTAAGGAATAATAAAGAAGGAAAAAGGCTTAAAAGCCTGAAAAAAACTTAAATTCCCTGTAGATATTTACCCTTGGGTTTACACAAACGATAAACTGCAGACATGATATTACTTATTTATCTATATTTTACTATAGACATCCTCAATAGGTTATAAAAAATCAAAGTATATAGAGGAAAGTTCAGCTAAGTTTTAGATGTACTTTCTCAAATTGATATTTGTTCAAAGAATATTTAGAGTCCTTATATATACAAGATTTGTAAAACTTACTTAATATGAATAAAAAGTCTGAAACTCTTACCTCAGTTAAACTATTTCCTAATTCCCAGATATTTTCTGCATAACTGTGTCGAGGACTGCTATATATTTAATTAGGGTTTGCTGAAAAAGTCTTATGAGTGAGGGTAGAAGACAGGAGACAGGAGACAGGAGACAGGAGAAATGGGAATGAACGAGGAGGTAGGAGTAAGAATTTTAAGAATGATTTTTATGCCCAACTCTGGCCTAAAATACTAACTTTTTGAGCGTGAAGAACTGAAAACCAGGCACTTTTTAAAGGCCCCAAAAAGGCTAAAACCTTTATCTGTAAATACTTTTAGATTTAATCAGCAAGCCCTAATTAATCATACTTTTTAGGAGGTACAGTAAATGCCTTATTTCATCTATGCTCCAGATACTGGCAATGAAAAAGTATATGAATTACTCACAGGTGAAATTACTATTGGTAGAGAAAGAGATAATATTATTGCTATTACTCACGAAACAAGTGTTTCCCGTCATCATGCACAAGTTGTAATTTCTCAAGATAGCGTTAATATTGTCGATCAAAATAGTAGTAATGGTACTTTTGTTAATGGAATTAAAATTGATAGTTGCATACTCAAAGAAGGAGATTTAATTAATTGTGGAAATGCAATTTTTAAATTTGTTACTAATTCTAGTCAAGCACAAGATATAGGTCTAAGAAATATTGTTAAACAATACTCACAAGAGTCTAATCAAACTGAGTTGAACGAACTATTAGACCAGCAACAAGATGATTCATTATCAGTGCTTAAACTGAAGGAAAAAGATAGTAATCTCCAAGCAGTAGACAAATTAAAAATTTTGCTGGAAGTAAACAAACAGCTTTCTTCTCCCACTGAACCAGAAATATTACTAGAAAAAATTCTTGAGTTGCTATTTCAGATTATCAAAGTAGACCGAGCTGTTATTCTTTTAGTGAATGAAACAACTGGAGAACTTGAACAAAAAGCAGTAAAAGGAAGAGTAGGAATTAATATTGAAGGTTCATTTTATAGCAAAAATATTACTAATTTTGCTCTAGAAAAAGGTACAACTTTTTTGACCACAAATGCTTGTCTCGATCAGCGCTTCAACAATCCAGAATCAATTGTTTCTCAATCAATTCATGGAGCAGTTTGTATACTCCTCAAACCTAGAGATAAAATTATCGGAGTATTATATGCCGATAATTTATCATTATCAAATGTTTATTCTGATGAAGATGTCGAATTTATGACAGGTTTAGCTAATCAAGCAGCGATCGCTATAGAGAATACTCAACTTTATAATAAGATACAAGTAGAAGCAATTATCCGAAATAAATTAGAGCGCTTCTTTCCTAAAAATGTAGCTAGAAAACTTAAAGAAACAGAAAAATTAGAAATAATTGATACAGAAGTAACTGCTTTATTTTCTGATATTAGTGGCTTTACAAAAATGTCTTCAACAATGGAGCCACGCCAAATAATATCTATGTTGAATGAATATTTTAAAATTATGGTAGAAGACATTGTTTTTAGGTATGAAGGAACTCTAGAAAAATATATTGGAGATGCTTTATTTGCTATTTGGGGCGCTCCTTATCAAACTGCTAATGATGCAGAAAAAGCGATAAAAGCAGCAATTGATATGCAGTGGGCTGTTCGTAGTTTAAATAAGCAGAGAGAAAAAAGTCATCAAGAACCAATTGCTATCCATATAGGAATTAATTCTGGTAAAGTAGCAGCCGGAAATATTGGTTCAGAAAAGTTAATTCAATACGCGACTATTGGCGATACAACTAATGTTACTAGCAGGATATGTAGTGAAGCACAAGCTGATGAAATTATGATTAGTCAAACTACACAAGAAAAGCTAAAAGAACATCACTTTCCCTTAGAAAAAATTCCACCAGTCATGGTTAAAGGAAAAGACGAACCAATACAACTATATCGTTTACTTTGGCAACAAGTACCATCAGAAATTGGTTGAAAATTACTATTAAATAGGGTTTGCTGATTAAATCTAAAAGTATTTACAGATAAGGTTTTAGCCTTCTTGGGGCCTTTAAAAAGTGCCTAGTTTTCAGCTATTCATGCTCAAAAAGTAGCGTATTTTAGGCAGATAGTTGGGCAGAAAAATTAAGGTACAATTCTTACTCCTATCTCCTCATTATTCCCATTTCTCCTGTCTCCTGTCTCCTGTCTCCTACCCTCATCCATAAGACTTTTTCAGCAAGCCCTAAATAGGTTTTATTTTGGAACTGGAGAGTACAAAATTATGCCAAAAAACGATTTATTTTGAAGACTTTAAAGTATTACCGGAAAATGCTTACAGTACTTATAGATATGAATAAATAGTTTTTAATCTTTAGAGGGCTGAAAACCTTAGCTAGCAATAGTTACTCCAAGAACTTTTCACTGTTTAGTATTCATAATAAATGTGTTTAATCCCTTCGTTTTATAGCGTTTACGAAAGTCATTAGGTACAGTTGTTTTTCTTATTTATTGATTCTTAGGGAACCAGAATTACTACTCCCTACTCCCTACTCCCTAAAACTAAGGAATTTTGTACCTCACCAATATGGGAATTACTATATACCAATTCCCATGCATTAATGCTATACTTCAGCCAGACTTCAACAGTCAAATATTTACTAAGATTAAAAGTATTTTTTTGACAATTATTAGTCTGTTAGTATAGATTTTTCCTGCTTTTATCCCCTCCCCCACCTCTCACACTTCCCCACCCAATCATACATAGCATTCTTTTTGAGAAATCGTATAATACCAATTTGAAAAAAGAATGCTATATTTAAGTGACACTTCAATTATTAAGTAATTAACAAAGACTGAATATTTTTTTTGATAATTATTAGCTAGTTATTGTTAATTATTCTTATTTTTACCTCTCCCCTACTCCCTCACTCCCCTACTCCCCCGCAATGCGAAAATGTAGCAAACATTGATCAAATTGGTATTACTGGCGCATAACACTAAATATGGAGTAAATTTTTCCCTTGTCTAGTTAATTGAGACTTTTGATATTTAATTTTTGCCTTTTGGCTTTATGAAGGATTATTGCTTTGTTTATGAGAAATGAGACTCAGGCGATCGCCATCAATTACTCTGATAAGATGATTTAATATGTGACCATAAGTATCAATGTACAAGCCATTCTTAGAATACTTAGAAAAAGAGCTATTCAGTAGATTTGACTTAAGCAGTAAACCAATTCCTGCTGGTTTAGAAGCAAATGTTAGTAATCGAGGCAAGAATCAAGCTACTATCCAAAGTTGGTGTTATGAGTGTCCTCAACTAAGAAAAATACGTTATACCTATATTGATGCAGGGGCTTCAGCGCAGGTATTTAATAGTGTTATTTATCCTAGTTACTACTATGACATTCCACTTTTAGGAATTGACCTATTATCTTTTGGTAAAAGTAAAATCTTAATAGTATTAGATTTTCAACCTTTATTTCAAGAAGAATCTTATTTAGAAAAGTATATAGAACCAATGCGACCGTTGCGAGAAAAATATAATGACTTGGCTCAAAAATTAGAAATGAAATTTTATGATGCCAACCAATATTTTTCCAAGTATTTACTGTTTGCTAAAACAGATGCAGAGACAGTGAAAACTACATTTTTTGAAGCTTATCAAGAATACATTAACTTGTATTGGGAAATGTTAGATAAAGCAGAAATTCTTGATCGAACAGAAGATATTCAGAAGATAATTAAAGCCCAAAAAGATTACGATCAATATAGTGCAGACCGCGACCCAGCGTCAGGATTATTTAGCAGTTATTTTGGCCATGAATGGTCAGAAAAATTTCTCTACGAATTCTTGTTTGAAGATGCTGTACCATTAGCTGTTCCCAATGCAACCCGATAATTCCAATAATTTTGTTAACTATTCAGTTAAAAATTGATACTCGCACCCTTCTAACACATCCAGGGGGGTGTGAGCTAAATTTTTGTAGATAAATTGCTGAAATACATAGGTAATGACACCAACTGAAAATATAGTGAATTTGTATCAACCTTTTCTAGATTATGCTCTAACTCAGCTCAAGCAAGAACTAGAACTAAAACCTTACCCTATACCCTCTGGATTTGAACATAAAGTTGCTATAACTGGCAAGGGCAAAAAAGAACAAGAAGTAGATACAACCAGTTACGCCTACTGCAGTCCCAAGCTCCGACAAATTAGAGCAGCTCATGTTCAAGGTGGCAGTGCCCTCCAAGTGTTAAATTTTGTAATATTTCCCCACCTTAATTATGATTTGCCATTTTTTGGGGCAGACCTAGTTACCTTGCCAGGGGGACATCTCATTGCCTTAGATATGCAGCCCTTATTTCGGGATGACCCTCAATATCAAGAAAAGTATACTCAGCCAATATGGGATACCTTCCAAACACATCAGCAGCATTTGCCTTGGGGAGGAGATTTTCCTGAAGAAGCAACCCCTTTCTTTTCTCCAGCTTTTCTTTGGACTCGTCCTCAAAAAAATGAATTAGTCGAGACAAGAGTGTTTGAAGCCTTCAAAGATTACCTGCAAGCTTATTTAATTTTTGTAAAGCAAGCACAACCTATTACTGATGTAGAGAAATTAGCAGAAATCAAGCAGGCACAACTGCGTTATCTCAGATATCGAGCCGAAAAAGATCCAGCTAGAGGAATGTTTACTAGATTTTATGGCCCTGAATGGACAGAAGAATATATTCATGGCTTTCTATTTGACCTAGAAAGACAGTTGGCCTTAAATCCTGTTTAACTTTGCTATTGTGTAGAAAATTTTGTTAATAATTTGTAATAAATAAAAATACAACAGCATAGTATAAAGAATATCTGAAGGGTTATAAAGATAAAAGAAAATCAACAAAAACATTGATTGATAAGCTTGAAAAGCTTCTCATAAACAGTGTAAGATTTTCTCAGGATTCTCAAACAATCCAATTTTACTTTTCCGGGCATGGGCAGCTAGCCTGAAAAAACTAAAAAAATACCCATAGCATCGAAAAGCAACTAAAAAAAAATCAAATTAGGAGAATTAATCGATGTTTGATGCTTTTACAAAAGTAGTTTCCCAGGCAGATGCCAGGGGTGAATTTGTTTCTACTAGCCAGATCGACGCTCTGGCAGCAATGGTTGCAGAGAGCAACAAGCGTATAGATGCAGTTAACCGTATTACTGGTAACGCTTCTACTATAGTCGCTAATGCAGCTCGTTCTTTATTTGCAGATCAGCCTCAGTTGATTGCTCCTGGTGGAAATGCTTATACAAGTCGTCGTATGGCAGCTTGTTTACGTGACATGGAAATCATCCTACGTTATGTAACTTATGCTACTTTTGCCGGCGATGCAAGTGTGCTAGATGACCGTTGTCTCAATGGATTGCGTGAAACCTACTTAGCTCTAGGAACTCCTGGTGCTTCTGTAGCAGTAGGTGTTCAAAAAATGAAAGAAGCAGCTATTGCAATTGCTAACGATCCTAACGGCATTACTCCTGGAGATTGCTCCTCTTTAATGTCTGAGATTGGTGGCTACTTCGACCGCGCTGCGGCAGCAGTTAGTTAATAACACTGTAAAAAACTTTTTTTTAAAGATGCTTCATCTAGGCATCTCTAAAGACTTTAAATTTGTAGCAAAATTTGTACTCACAAGATTTAGGAAAGTATCTCAACAATGAAAACTCCTCTTACTGAAGCAGTAACAGCGGCAGATTCTCAAGGTCGCTTTCTGACTAGCACAGAATTATTCTCAGCACTTGGTCGTTTTAAATATGCTCCAGCAAGTTTAGAAGCTGCTAAAAAGCTAACTGAGAAATCCAAAAGTTTGATTGATGGAGCTGCTCAAGCAGTATACAACAAGTTCCCTTATACTACTACAACCCAGGGACCTAACTATGCTTCGACTCCTACAGGAAAGTCAAAGTGTGCTCGTGACATCGGCTACTATCTCCGGATGGTAACATACTGTCTGATTGCTGGTGGTACAGGTCCTATGGATGAGTATCTCATTGCAGGTATCGATGAAATCAACAAGACTTTCGAGTTGTCTCCTAGCTGGTACATTGAAGCGCTGAAGTATATCAAAGCTAACCATGGTATAACTGGCGATCCTGCGACTGAAGCTAACAACTATCTTGAGTATGCTATCAATGCTCTCAGCTAGTAGTTGTCATAGTAACTAGGTGGTGAATGTGAAATTAATGTTCACTAAATTAACTACCCTAAGCTAATATTTAACGTAGCCTGGAGAGGTATACAGGTGCTGGCCTGTCGTTAGTATCTGTTTATCTTTCCAGGCATCGTTTTTTGTCAGAGTTGAATTAAATGAAGTTATGGCACAGCAGCATTGGGATTCACCATCAGAAAAAATGTCCGACAGTGGCGAGTCTCTAACAGTAGAAGAAGCGATCGCCAATCTCTGGCATGAAGAATTAGGTAAACGATATTATGCTGCTTGGTGGTTGGGTAGATTTCGAGTAAATATACCTGCTGCTATAGAAGGCTTAATTGCAGCTCTAGAAGATGACTCTGACCGAACAGAAGACGGTGGGTATCCTCTCAGACGCAATGCAGCTAGAGCTTTGGGTAAGTTAGAAGACAAAAAAGCTGTACCAGCTTTGATTAAATGTTTGGAAAGCTCAGACTACTATGTGCGAGAAGCAGCAGCAGAAGCATTAGAAATGCTAGGAGACCCTAGCTGCATTTCCGCATTAATTAAACTTTTAGATGGAGGGGTTGAAGCTGCAGTATTAGTTCCAGGTAAGCCTCATCTTGTTCAACCCTACGAAGACATTATTGAAGCTTTAGGAACACTTCAAGCTCAATCAGCAATTCCTTTAATTAAACCTTTTATCGAACATCCTGTAGAGAAAGTGCAATATGCTGCTGCTCGCGCTCTATATCAACTAACCGGAGAAGCAGTTTATGGAGAATATCTGACTCAAGCATTAGATGGTGATAATCTACAATTACGACGCTCTGCACTGATGGATTTAGGAGCGATCGGCTATTTACCTGCAGCTAAGGCAATATCAGAAACCTTAGCCGAAAATAGTATGAAATTAATTGCCCTCAAAGGACTTTTGGAACATCACCTCACAATAAATTCAAAAGTTAAAAGCGGTGCGACCCCGCGTCGGCGTCAGACGCAAGCGTTCAGACCCCGCGACGACGCCAGTCGCAAGCGGTCGGAACCCGCGTCGGCGTCAGACGCAAGGGAATGCCGACCAAGAGAGGGAATGCTGACCAAGAGAGGGAATGCGCACCAAGAGAGTCAAAAGTCAAAGGTAGAATCTCAACTATTATTATCAGATGAGGCTATTAAGGTAATGACTCTAATGGACTCACTTTTATAAAATATTAAGGCGTTGGTGAATTAATGTATGATATTAATCTTAATTATCTAGGAGTCAGGAGTCAGGAGTCAGGAGTCAGGAAAGAAGAAGAAAGAGTAGTAGAGGGAAAAAGTTTTTTGTTTGCACTCTTATCCGGACAAGATATAATACCTCTTTTAACCAACGCCAATATTAATTAGTTTATACTATTCATATTTTTACTATTCTCCTACTTCCCTATTTCCCTAATCTCTAAGAATGAATAATCAACCCTCAACAATAAATAATCAACTCATCCAAGCAGTTGAAGAAGCAGATTCTTCTCAAGGTTTAATTGATGCAGTTAAAGGTTTAGCAGCAGCTCAGATAGAAGATGCTATCCCGATATTAATTAAAGTTTTAGGGTACAACAATCCTGGCGCAGCAGTGGCAGCAGTTGATGGGTTAGTTTTACTTGGGGAAACGGCAGTACTTCCACTACTAGAAAAACTTGACGGTTATAACTATGGTGCTAGAGCTTGGGCAATTAGAGCATTGGCAGGTATTGGCGATCCTCGTGGATTAGATTTATTATTAGATGCTGCAATAAATGACTTTTCATTTAGTGTCAGACGTGGTGCGGCAAAAGGCTTAGGTTTTATTGATTGGAAAAAGTTGCCAGAATCGCAGATTTTTGATTCTCAACTATCTACGATGAAGACTCTTTTGCAAGTATCCCAAGACCAAGAATGGATAGTGCGTTATGCTGCTGTAGTTGGTTTGTATGGTTTGGCCAAAACTGTAGAAGTTACTTATCCAAAATGGCTTGAGGATATTTTGACCAGGTTTGAGGAGATTGTTGATACAGATACAACTTTAGCGGTTAGTGCTAGGGCACAAATGGCTATTGCAGACTTGGGGAGAGAAAGGAAGTCAGAAGTTGAAAGTGATATTTTAATTACTTAAAAACTCTACTCTACAGTAATTTCAGCTTATTATTTGACTTCATCACTTACCAACTATTTGTGACATTTTTTAAGTTAAATAGTATTAGAAGTCAGAAGTCCTAAGTTATAAGTCAAAAGGGAAAAGGCTTAAAACCTGGACAAAACTTATAGCGGATTCCACTAAGCGTGAAATACACCCATCGCGGGCAAGATGCCCGCACTACAAAAATTTAATTGTTAATCTCTATACTCCTTATGGGAGGAATCTGCTGTAAATTTCCTGTAGATATCTACGCTAACTTTTATACAAAATATACCAGTTAACATTATATCATATCAAATTCCCTTATTGAAGAAGGAGACAGGAGACAGCTATACTGGAGACAGGAGGAAAATTACATGGGGATTCGCTCCCCCAAGTAATGCGTGAACACCCCCGTTGACGGTGGGGTATTAAACCCACAAAGAAAATGATAATGTTCCATCTGAACGCCATTGCCACACTCCCCACACCTCCCCATCCTTTTTATCTAATTACACCAATGCTACCGGATTTGATACTACCCATTGTGGTATGATGAATTTGAAAATGATAATCATTCCCAAAAATAACCTGTATACTAATGCTCAAGACAATTAGACGAATTCACTGTTTATTCTTAGGAACAGCAGCACTGGCCACGGCTGTTTCTCTCGGAAGTGTTAGTAGTGTGGCCCAAAATCAAAATGAAACTAAAATAGTAGCAACTTTCTTACCTATATATATGTTTACCAAAGGAGTTACCGGAGAAAGTGGAAAAGTAGAACTCTTAATTCCTGCGGGAGCAGACCCCCACGATTATCAGGCAACGCCAGAGAATGCACGGAGTATTGCAGAGGCAGATGTATTAGTAAAAAATGGGTTGGGTTTAGAAGAATTTTTAGAGAAATTAGTTGATGCTACAGGTAACTCTCAACTTCAAGAAATTGATGCTAGTCAAAATATAGAACCCCTAGAAGAAGAAGATAAGGACCACGAGGACCACGAGGACCATGACCACGACCACCACAACCACGACCATGACCACGGTCATCACCATGAAGAAGGAAACCCTCATGTTTGGTTAGACCCTGTTTTAGCGCAACAACAAGTTAAGAATATTCGGGATGGTTTAATTCAAGCTGACTCTAATAATGAAGCTACTTATAGAGCCAATGCTGATATTTATCTTCGTAAATTACAGGAGCTTCACCAAGAATTTCAAACTCGTTTATCACCTTTTCAAGGATGTAAATTTATTGCTTTTCACGATGCTTATCCTTACTTAGCTCAACGGTACAATTTACAACAAATGGCAGTGGTAGAATTGCCAGAAGATAATATTACGCCTAGAGATGTTCAAAGAGTAATAAAAGCAGCCCAAGAATATCAAGTTAAAGGTTTACTTGCTGAAGTTGGATTTAATGATAATCGGATGCAACAAATTGCTAAAGATGTTAAATTACCCATCAAAAAATTAGACCCAATAAACAGCGGTTCGTTAGACTCAGAACATTATTTTACTGCCATGAGAAATAATTTAAAAACTTTAGAGGAAGTTTGCCAGTGAAATTAGCAGAAATTGACAAAAATCTGCCAGTAGTAGAAGTACAAAATTTAACAGTAATTAGAGGAAAATATCAAGCAGTAGAATCTGTGTCATTTCAAATATTTCCTGGTAGTAATACAGCAATTATTGGTCCGAATGGCGCAGGAAAAAGTACATTAATTCAGGCAATATTAGGTTTAATTCCTTATGAATCAGGCTATATAGAAATTCTAGGTAAACAAATAAAAGATTTAGGAAAACATTGGCAAAAAATTGGTTATATTCCCCAAAAATTACCTTTTGACCGGAGTTTTCCTTTAAGTGTGGCTGAATTAATCAGTTTAGGTTACCCAGAGCAAGGTTTGATGAAGTCACGGGAAAAGCTTATGGCAATAGAAAAAGCTTTGGTACAAGTTAAGTTAGAAAATCATGCCAAACAGCCAATAGGAAGTTTAAGTGGTGGAGAGTTAAAACGGGTTTTATTAGGATATTGTTTGGTGCAAAATAGACAATTATTAATCTTAGATGAAGTTATGGCTGGTATAGACCCAACTGGAGAAATACAGTTTGCTGAATTACTGGCAAATTTACATCAAGAAGAGGGTTTTTCTATTGTGCAAGTTTCCCATGATTTAGATATGGTGAGTCGTTATTGTGACCAAGTTATTTGTATGAATCGTCGTTTATGTTGTCAGGGTAAACCTAGTGTTGCTTTGGATAAAAATAACTTGAGTGAAGTTTATGGGGATAATTTAATTAGATATGTTCATCAGCGCTAAATAGAAGGCAGAAGGCAGAAGGCAGAAGGCAGAAGGCAGAAGGCAGAAGGCAGAAGGGAAGAAAAGATTAGAAGGGATAAAGTTTTTGTTCGCTGATTATCCGGACATGGTATAACCGGACTTCAGATGAAGACTGGTTAAATTTATAGATGTTATTGTGTATTTATAATTATTAACCTTAGCTTCTCTATAAATAAACTTACTTAGCCAAAAAAGAGGGTGCATCTCATATTTGCAAAAATACTTTTTTCTTATATATTCCCTGTTGCCTGTTGCCTGTTGCCTGTTGCCTAAAAACAATAAATTTTTGGCTTTATTCAAAATTAATAAATATGGATTTTTCAGAATGGATTAATTTATTTAGTCTACCATTTATGCAGCGAGCAATTATAGGGGGTATTCTATTAGGAATTTTAGGAGGAATTATTGGTGGGTTCGTGATTTTGCGCCAATTATCTTTATTTGGAGAGTCCTTGGGTCATACAGCTTTTTTAGCTGTAGTATTAGCTGTTTTATTAAAGTTACCACTTACGATCGCTTTGATTGTTTTTTTGGTATTCTTTGGATTAGGAATAAATTATTTAATTGAAAAGACTAATTTAGGTGGAGATACAATTTTAAGTATTGTAATTGCTAGTTCGGTTGCATTGGGTACTATTGGGTTTAATTTTATACCTGGGTATCGAGGAAATTTATTATCTATATTATTTGGAGATATTTTGGCAATTAGTAATCTAGATTTACTTTTTTTAGTTATTTTGTTAATCGTAACATTGGTTTGGTTAGGACTGACTTTACAACAACAAATATTATTAACTTTAAATCCTGATTTAGCACAAATTCAAGGGATACCAGTACAAAGATATAAATATATATTTATAATTATTTTATCCCTGGCGATCGCTCTGACTATGAGAGCAGTTGGTATTTTATTGGTGAATGCTTTTTTGGTAATTCCAGCAGCAACAGCTAAGTTGATTTGTCATCAATTTGTACCGTTTTTAGGAGTTTCTGCCACAATTGGTGCCATGAGTGGGGTGTTAGGAATGATAGTATCTGGTAGTTTTAATTTACCTTCTGGTCCTAGTATTGTTTTAGTACAGTTAGTGACATTTTTGATAGTAGTATTTTCCGGTCGAGGAAAGTTTTGAATTTATAGCAGAAGGAAGAAGGAAGAAGGAAGAAGGAAGAAGGAAAAATATTCGGTTGTCTGAGTTTTAATCTTTTGATATATCCTAACCTTTCCTTAGACTGCTATAAAATTGGAGAAAACTTAGAGGTTTTGCTACCTTAGCAGAGTCTAGCAGAACCTATATCGCCACTTTCATGCAATAAACTAAGTGCCTATTCCAAATCTGATTGCAAAGGAAACTTACCGAATAATTAAGGTAAAAAGCCTCTGCTTTAAAGGAGAAAAAAGCAGTCGTTAGCGGAGCTTCCCGAAGGGTGGGATGGCGCCATTCGGAGCGGGTCTGCAAGAACGGGTTTCCTCGCCATATCCAATCGACCAAGAGAAGAAAAAAATTTCCTTTTAGTAAATCCTCTTCTTTTCAAGGAGAGGTAATTGTTAATTATTAATTATTAATTATTAATTATTAATTATTGAACCCCCAATCTAGTTGCTTGCAAATAAATCCGCTTCAAAGTATTAATATCCCTCGCTGAAATAGGAGGAGGTTCTGCGACCTGAGAATAATACATAACATCAGTTTTTTCAGGACTATGGCCCCAAATACCTAAAGCATGACCGAATTCGTGACGAGCAGCAGCAGGGATATATTTACCTACTTGCATTGGACTTAACAAAATTATGAAACTCTGAGATAAAATTCCCTTGTCATCTTGATGTAGCTGATAGCGAGTCTCCGCAGAACGCGCTCTTAAATTTCCGGGGGTTAAAGGAGGTCGTTTGTTAAAAATTTTGATATCGGCAATTTCTGGGTTATCTACTATTTGCAAGGGTAAATAAGTATTCCATTCCCAGATAGCATCTATTACAATATTAGCCCATTGACGAGAGCGAGATATGTTTTGCAAGGAGTCAGGAGTTGATTTAACTGAGCTAGAAAATAGGTTATTTTCTGATTTCTTACTGTTTTGAGAAGATTCGACATAAACTTTAATGGGAAACTGCGACCAAATTAAATAACCTACATCCTGAACTTCAATGCGATCGAAATAATCACCGCTATTACTGGTGTCTTTCCATTGTGCCAAAGTTGGTGGTAAGGGGTGAGTTTTTAGAGTAGGTAAATCTTGAGCATTAACCTCTACATTAGGATTTGAAATCAAAAAATAGAAAGCTAGCATCCAAACAGCAAAACCTAGAAAAAATAAGCGCAAATAAACCGATACTATTCTGTTAACAAACATTTTAAGAAAGTGATAGGTTATGAACAAAGGTAATTGGTGGACTAAAGCCTAACTACGAGGGTAATTATAACCATTCAACCTAACTCTTTTCCCTTCTGACAACTAACAACTGATAACTGATAACTGATAACTGAAATTACCGCCACCACCGGGAAACGTCTTGAATAGCAATAGCTGTGTTTTTGATCGCTTCTTCACCTCCTAAAGAAAAAATGACGGGAGTTAATGCTTTTATGTTTGAGAGTAATTCAGGGCGACTGCCAAAGGATAGGGTGTGCAGGATATTTTGCCAGAGGGAGTAAAGTTGAGTTTTTGGCATTTGTGAAAGTTGATTGGCCCAAGCACTGAGAACTTGGACGCGATATTTCTCTTCCTTAATCTGCCCAGCAACAGCCAGTGCTTCTGGTAAGATTTCTGGTGTCAATTTCTCAGCCAAAGCTGCGAGAAATTCTGCACGATCTTCATTCCAAGTTAATTCATTCCCAGTTGTGAGGAATCCGGGACGATCTTTTTTATGATTATCTTGAGCAGCAGCCAGTGCTTCTGGTAATAAATCTGGTGTCAACTTATCCGCCAAAGCTTCGAGAACTGGGAAACGAGCATACTCATCCTGAATCTGCCTCGCCTCCGCCAGTGCTTCTGATAATAATTCGGGAAATTTACCTGCTAAAGCACTGAGAACTTCAGCGCGTTCTTTCTCATCCTGAATCTGCCTCGCCTCCGCCAGTGCTTCTGGTAAGATTTCAGGAAATTTACCTGCTAAAGCACTGAGAATTTGGGCGCGATATTCCTCATCCCAAACATCTCCAGCAGCAGCCAATGCTTCTGGTAATAAATCTAGTGTCAATTGATCAGCCAAAGCACAGAGAACTTCAGCGCGATATCCCTCAGACTTAATCTGTCGAGTCGCAGTCAGTGCTTCTGGTAAGATTTCGGGAAATTTTTCAGTCAAAGTACTGAGAACTTCAGCGCGATATCCCTCAGACTTAATCTGTCGAGTCGCAGCCAGTGCTTCTGGTAATATTTCGGGAAATTTCTGGGCTAAAGCACTGAGAATTTGGGCGCGATATCCGTCATCCCGAATCTGCCAAGCCATAGTCACTGCTTCTGGTAATAATTCTGGTGTCAATTTATTAGTGAGAGCCAGGAGAACTTCGGCGCGATATCCATCATCCTGCATCTGTCGAGCAGCAGCTAGTACTTCTGGTAATATTTCTGGTGTCAATTTATTAGCTAAAGCTCCGATCATTTCAGTGCGAGCAATGCGAATTTCGCAGAATTCATACTCAGACTGAACCTGTTGAATCTGTCCAGCAAGAGTCAGTGCTTCTGGTAACAATTCTGGAAATTTCTCAGCCAAAGTACAGAGAGCTAGGGCGCGATATCTGTCAGACTCAATCTGTTGAGTTGCTGCCAGTACTTCTGGTAATAATTTGGGAAATTTATCAGCCAAAGCACTCCAAACTTCGGCGCGATATTTCTCATCCTGAATCTGTCGAGTCACAGCAAGTACCTCTGGTAATAATTCTGGTGTCAATTTATTAGCTAAAGCTGTCAGAACTTGGGTGCGATGTATGTCAGACTCAATCTGTGGAGCAGACTGAATCTGTCGAGTAGCAGCCACTACTTCTGGTAATAATTCTGGTGTCAATTTATTAGCTAAAGCTTTGAGAGCTTGGGTGCGATCTCCCTCAGACTGAATCTGTAGAGCCATAGTCAGTGCTTCCGGTAATAACTCTGGTGTCAATTTATTAGCGAGAGCTACGAGAACTTCGGTGCGATTTTTCTCAGACTGAATCTGTAGACCCATAGTCAGTGCTTCTGGTAATAATTCTGGTGTCAATTTATTAGCTAAAGCTCTGAGAATTTCGGTGCGATTTTTCTCAGACTGAATCTGTCGAGTCACAGTCAGTGCTTCTAGCAATAATTCTGGTGGTAATCGATCGCCCCAATAACTGAGAACTTTAGCGCGATGGTACTCATCCTGAATCTGCCTCACCTCCGTCAGTACTTCTGGTAATAACTCTGGTGTCAATTTATCAGCCGAAGTACTGCGAATTTCAGAGGAATGGCACTTATCCTGAATCTGTCGAGTAGTCGCCAGTGTTTCTGGTAATAATTCTAGTGTAAATTTATTAGTCAAAGCTTTGAAAACTTCGCTACGAGGAGGCTCATACTTAATCTGTCGAGCTATAGCCAGAGCTTCTGGTAATATTTCGGGCAATTTCTCAGCCAAAGCTATGAGAACTTCGGCGCGACCTATTTCAGACTTAATCTGTCGAGCAGCAGCCAGAGCTTCTGGTAATAATTCCGGCAATTTCTCAGCCAAAGCTATGAGAACTTCGGCGCGAGTTTTACGATCGCGAGTCTGTCGAGCTGTAGCTAGTATTGCTGGTAATAATTCAGGAAATTTCTCAGCCAAAGCTATGAGAACTTTAGAGCCATCATACTCAGGCCAAATCTGTCGAGTAGTCGTCAGTGCTTCTGGTAATAATTCGGGAAATTTCTCAGCCAAAGCTATGAGAACTTGGGCGCGATTTTTCTTATCCTGAATCTGCCGAGTCGCTGTTAGTGCTTCTGGTAATAATTCTGGCGTCAATTTATTAGCCAAACCCTTGAGAGCTTGGGTGCGATCATACTCAGACTTAATCTGCCGAGTTGCTGTTAGTGCTTCTGGTAATAATTCTGGTGTCAATTTATTAGCCAAAGCTACAATAACATCAGCGCGATTTCTCTCATACTGAATCTGTGGAGTCATAGCCAGTGCTTCTGGCAATAATTCTGGAAGTTTATTAGCCAAAACTTTGAGAACTTGGGCACGATATATTTCATGCTGAATATGTGAAGCAATAGCCAGTACTTCTGGCAATAATTCTGGTGTCAATTTATTAGCCAAAGCTCTGATAACTTGGAGGAGTTTATTCCCAGGCTCAATCTGTCGAGCCAGAGTCAGTGCTTCTGGTAATAATTCAGGAAATTTCTCAGTTAAAGCACAGAGGACTAGGGCGCGATCTTCCTTCTTATACTTAGTATCTCGAGCTGCAGTCAATACTTTTGGCAATAATTTGGGTGTCAATTTATTAGCCAAAGTACAGAGAATATCGGCGTGATAATGGTAATGCTGAATCTGTAGAGTAGCAGTCAGTGCTTTTGGTAATAATTCTGGTGTCAATTTATTAGCCAAATCACTGAGAACTTCGGCACGCAATATATCATCCTGAATCTCCAAAGTCGCAGTCAGTGCTTCTGGTAATAATTTGGAAAATTTATCAGCCAAAGCACAGAGAATTTGGGCGCGATATCCCTGATCCTCACTTTCTCGAGCTGTAGCCAGTGCTTCTAATAATAATTCGTCGGGAAGTTTATTAGCCCAAGCACTGATAACTTCGGCGCGATGATACTGATTCTGAATATGTCGAACAGCACTCAATGCTTTTGGTAATAATTCTGGTGTCAATTTATTAGCTAAAGCACTAAGAACTTCGGCGCGATATCTCCCAGGATGAATCTGCCGACTCGCAGTCAGTGCTTCTGGTAATATTTCGGGAAATTGCCCAGCCAAACCACAGAGAACTTGGGCGCGATATTCCTTTCTCTGAATCTGTCGAGTCGCAGCCAGAGCTTCTGGTAATATTTCGGGAAATTTTTCAGCCAAAGCGTTGAGAGCTAGGGCGCGAAATTCCTCATGCTCAATTTTTCGAGCCACAGCCAGTGCTTCTGGTAATATTTCGGGAAATTCGTTAACCAAAGTAGTGAGAGCTTGAGCGCGATGATACTTATCCTGAATCTGTCGAGCAGCAGCTATTGCTTCTGGTAATAATTCTGGAAATTTCTCAGCCAAAGCTTTGATAACTTGGGCGCGTTCTTTCTCAGACTGAATCTGTCGAGTACCAGTCAGTGCTTCTGGTAGTAATTCTGGTGTCAATTTATTAGCCAAAGCACTGAGAACTTGAGCGCGATATCCCTCATATTGAATCTGTAGAGCAACAGTCAGAACTTCTGGTAATAATTCTGGAAATTTATTAACCAAAGCTTTGAGAACTTGGGCGCGATATCCCTCATGTTGAATCCGTCGAGCAGCAGGCAGTGCTTCTGGTAATAACTCTGGTGGTAATTTCTCAGCCCAAGCACTGATAACTTCGGCGCGATAATACTCAGACTGAATCTGTAGAGCCGCAGTCAGTGCTTCTGGTGATAATTCTATGGCAATGAGCGCTCAGGTATTTACAATGTTCAGCTCACAGTACAGCCTGGAAAAGGTTTACAAAAAATAATGTGTAAATATGCCAGCGCACATTGCTATAGTGTCAATTTCTTAGCAAAAGCACTGAGGACTTTGACGCCATATGTATGAATCTGTAGAGCAGTAGCTAGAACTTCTGGTAATAATTCTGGTGTCAATTTCTCAGCCAAAGCACTGATAACTTGGGCACGATAATGCATATCCCAGATCTGTTTAGCTGCTGCTAGTGCTTCTGGTAATAATTCTGGTGTCAATTTATTAGCTAAAGCACTGATAACTTCGGCGCGATTTTTCTCAGGCTGAATTTGTCGAGCTAGAGCCAGTGCTTCTGGTAATAATTCTGGTAATTGATCAGCCAAAGCACTGATAACTTCGGCGCGATAGTACATATCCTGAATATGTTGAGCAGCAGCCAGTGCTTCTGGTAATAATTCTGGTAATTGATCAGCCAAAGCACTGAGAACTTGGGCGCGATATTCCTCATCCTGAATATGTTGAGCAGCAGTCAGTGCTTTTGGTAATAATAGTTCGGGAAATTTCTCACCTAAAGCACCAAGAACTTTAGCGCGATCCTTCTCAGCCTGAATCTGTTGAGCAGTAGCTAGTGCTTCTGAAAGAGCTAGTTTTTTTAAGTTGGCTGGCAAATAACCAACTAATTGTGCCAGAGAGCTTATTTTATCCCCTTGATTTGGCTTTTGTAATGCGTAGACTAACCCTTGTTCGGGAGACCAGAAATCATGTTTAACCAAAGCTACCAACAAATTTACTGGTAAATTCCCTGCTAAACTATTAATAGAAGCAGTTATCAAAGCATAACGACACTGCCAACCAATAACTTGAGGCAACCTATCTTCATCCCAGTCAACCTCCGCTAACTCCCAAGCACGAGCCACATCAGTAATAAAAATCCCCATTTGCCCTAAACGTTCGCACGTTTCATACCAACCATTAGCCCCACTTTGCGACTCCTCTGCCAATAACCCATGAATCTCCTCTATCTTCCCTGCCTTTTCCAAATGCCAGACTAGATGCTGATGAATATAACCATCATTAGGTAAAGTATGCCAAAGATGATTATCCGTTAACTTCCTATATTTCTTCAAAAATATTTTGTGAGCCTTAGCTAGACGAATACCCAACCCCGGCAAATCACCTTCTTCTGTTGGATGTAATGGTGCAGTCAACAAATTCCGAGCCAGATCGTGAAACAAATCATGTAAACGATAAGTAGGCTTACCATCTGCCAAAGCCACACCATCCAACAACAACGCCTTCCTCCGCAAATCCTTCAACTTATCCCTCGCATCCCTCTCATCATTCATACCCCAGAGGACAGCCGCCATCCCTGGAGTAATATTCACATCATCCGGCAATATTCCCAACCAAATAAAATCTTCCCGCCTTTTGTGTTTCAGTTGCTTGATACTCAAATTCAAGGAAGCAGTCAAACTCAACTTTTTTAAACTAGCCTCATCAACAACATCCTCTGGACCTAGTATATCCAACGTTTTTAACCGAGCAATTTCCCCTTGAATATCAACTAACAGCTCTCCCCAAGACATACCATCTGCAACTTGAGCCGCTGCCAACTCCAAAGCTAAAGGCAAATATCCCAGTTCCTTAACCAAAGCCTCCGCCTGTTTTGCTTCCTCTCCCCTAATTTCACGCCCTAACCTTTGACTGAGAAGTTGCATTGACTGGGATAAAGTCATCACATCCAGATTGTAAATTTCAGCATCTAAAACATCAGCGATCGCCTTTTCCCTAGTCGTCACCAAAACCTGACAGCGCGGACCTCCCAAATTAAATATTTGGGCATGGTCTGGACTCCAAGCATCATCCACCACCAATAGCACAGCTTTGTCAAAAAGTAAAGTCCGCAAATGATTAGCAGTCGCCTCCACACTTGTAGGTTTGAAATTATAGTCACCCAACGCCTGCACCCAAACACTCAGCATGGGCAAAATATTAGGCTCTTGACCCAAAGTTACCCAGAGAATACCATCAGCAAAACGAGATTGTACCTCCTCATCATAAGCTAAAGCCGTTGCCAAAGTAGATTTACCCACAGCACCCAAACCGTGGATAGCAGTCACCACAATAGCTTGGGTATCCGGTGAATTTGTCAGTAGGTTAGCCTTTAAATTGTCGCTGTATTCCGGGCGATCTACATAGTATCTGGGGAGGGGTGGCGCCTGGAATACATTGATTCTAACTTTTCTCGTATCAGTGGAGGCACCAAATATTTTTCCACAAACTTTTTTACGGAAAGATAAACCAAATCATTTTTTCCAGGTTTAGCAATAGAATTGTGGTCTGCTGGAATAGCAATAGGTTTAACATCCTTAATTCCTGGGTTAGCACTATCCTCATCCACAACCAAAACCCCACTCATGGGTTGAGTTTCATAGAGGACATGAGTTTTAATTTCCAAATTATCAACATTTTGTCGATACCATTCGTTAAGTTGCCGTAACTGAGGCGAATGCGCTTTTAATTCCTGAACATTCACCGTCGCTCTCGTTAAAAGATTAATATTATCAATTAAATTAGCCAAGTTTGAGCCTTGATGGGGAGTGGATAAAAATACAATCCCTTGAGTCTGTTTGATAATAGCTTTTTTAGCATCAAAATTTTGAGCTGTACGAATTAAATCTTTAACAACCAACCCACCCATACTGTGAGTCACAAATATCAGGGGGCGATCGCCTATATCATTAACGTCAAGATATTCCAGTAAATTACTTGCTAGGTCAAAACGGGGCATTCCCTGACCAACATATCCAAAGCGAGGCGTATCATATCCAAAAGTCCAGACATTTGCTTGTAATTCCTCCCCCAACCAAAACGGCCAAAAGTCCAAATCTTGATTATCTCTTTTGCTTTGAGGATGCCATGTACCCCAGGGGTGGCCAGCCAAACCATGAACAAAAACAATATCACCTCTGGGATGAGAATTTTCACACTTAAATACTGGTGATAAACCAAGCATATTCTCCTCTGTTATATTATTTTCAGTTAGGGGAGAGGAACGGGCAAGATGCCCATTCCACAAGATTACAAGACTACAAGATTACAAGACTACAAAACTATTAAAATCATCCCGCATTTATGCAATGCCATCTTTTCAATTTTGCTTTAATAGCTCTCAGTCATTTAACCTTCAGAAATAGTTTCAGCTTCAGTAATAGCTCTCAGTCATTTAACTTTCAGAAACAGTTTCAGTTTCAGTTTCTGTCTCCTGAGACTGGTCCATCACTGCTAACGTTTTCTCCCGGTCTAACTTCAAGACTAAAACACCCAAAGGAGGCAGACATAAGTCCAATGACTGTGGGTGGTTATGGAAGTACCACTCATCAGTCCATTTACCACCTAAATTACCCATATTACTACCACCATAATTACCAGCGTCACTATTAAATATTTCAGTATAGAATCCTGACTCAGGTACACCAATGCGATAGTGACTATGGGGTTGAGGAGTAAAATTGCAAACCGTTACCACAAACTCTTGAGGATCTTTAGCGCGACGAATAAACGACACCACACTATGATTATTATCACTACAATCTATCCACTGGAATCCTTCCTCGCTGAAATCTTGTTCATGCAAAGCAGCTTCAGAACAATAGAGGTGATTCACATCCCGGAAAAATCTTTTCATTCCTTGGTGAGCATCAAACTGGAGTAAATGCCATTCTAAATCGCCCCAAACATCCCATTCACCCCATTGAGGAAACTCCATCCCCATAAACATAGTTTTCTTACCAGGGTGAGTAAACATATAAGCAAACAATGCCCGAACATTAGCAAACTTCTGCCAATCATCCCCAGGCATTTTACCCAACATATTACTCTTACAATGTACCACCTCATCGTGAGATAGAGCTAACATATAGTTCTCACTGTGGTGATACCAAATACTGAAAGTAACATTATTCTGGTGGAACTGTCGGAACCAAGGGTCCATTTCAAAATAGTCAAGCATATCGTGCATCCAACCCATGTTCCACTTGAGGTTGAAGCCCAAACCACCAACATAAGTAGGCCAAGTTACCATTGGCCAGGCAGTAGATTCTTCTGCAATGCAAAGAGTACCAGGATAGTAACCAAAAATCAAATGATTAACCTGACGGAGGAAATCAGCAGCTTCTATATATTCTACGCCTCCATATTGATTCGCAACCCATTCACCGTCGGGTCTCAAATAGTTGAGGTAGACCATAGAAGCAACCGCATCTACCCTAAAACCATCAATATGATACTTTTCAAACCAGAAAAGGGCATTTGAAACTAAAAAGTTACGGACTTCGTTACGACCATAGTCAAATACTAAAGTACCCCATTGCTTATGTTCACCTTTGCGGGGGTCTGGATGTTCATAGAGATGAGTACCATCAAAGAAAGCCAAACCATGTCCATCTTTGGGGAAATGTCCTGGTACCCAGTCTACAATTACGCCAATACCATTTTCATGACATTTATCCACAAAATACATGAAGTCTTCAGCATTACCGTAGCGAGATGTAGGGGCAAAAAATCCTGTAACCTGATAACCCCAAGAACCATCAAAAGGATGTTCTGCAACAGGTAACATTTCAATATGGGTGTAACCTAAATCTTTGACGTAGGCAACCAAACGGTCTGCTAACTCCCGGTAGGTAAGAAAACGAGCATCAGGTCTGAGTTCTGAGACTTGAACTACAGGTTCAGTTTCACCATTAGGTAGTTTAGCAGGTTCAGCAGCAGAGGCATGAATCCAAGAACCAAGGTGACATTCATAGACAGAAATAGGCTTGGTGAGGGGGTCAGTGTGGCGACGTTTTTCCATCCACTCTTGGTCGTTCCAGGTATAGGAGTCTAAGTCAACAACAATGGAAGCTGTTTTGGGTCTTACTTCCTGTTGATAGCCGTAGGGGTCACTTTTTTCATAGATGTGTCCTTCCCAGTTTTTAACCTCATATTTATAATGTTCTCCAGGGCCAATATCAGGAATGAATAATTCCCAGATACCTGTGTGGCCTTTCCGCATTTGATGTTTACGACCATCCCAATAGTTGAAGTTTCCTAAAATTGAAACGTTACGAGCATTGGGTGCCCAAACAGCAAAATAGACTCCTTTGACTCCGTTAATTTCTGTGAGATGTGCCCCTAATTTTTCGTAGATACGATGATGATTTCCTTCTCCAAATAGTTGAAGGTCAAAGTCTGTGAGTTTTGGAGAACGAAAGGCGTAGGGGTCGTTGATGACTCGTTCGTGTTCTCCTTCTTTGATTTTGAGTTGATAGTTGGCCAGTTCTGGAACGTCTATTACACATTCAAAGAAATGTGGATTATGGACTGACTGCATTGGGTATTCTTTCCGATCTACCGGTGAAATGACCGAGACAGCTTCAGCACTTGGTTGGTAGGCTCGGATTACTGTCACAGTTTTGCCATCTTGTTCTATCTGATGGACACCAAGGACTTGAAAAGGGTCATGGTGATGGTTCCAAACTATTTGGTTAACTTGGTCTGCAGAAATCGTCATGTTTGTCAATATAATTTTGTTAACAATTAATTAGGAAGGCTCCAGAATGGGAAAAGATATGCTAGTCGATGCTTGATTAGCACAGATTCTCCAAATATTGGGCATACACAGCTAATGTCTAAGGGTTAAACAATAATTCAACTTTCACCTTTTTACCATGACAAGTGCTTCTGACACGCTCAATAGTTATAAAAGGATTTTTTGTTTTACACAATTAATGTTAAGTATACAAATTATGAATACAAATTCGTTATTCACTTACTCCCTATCTTGGTGCACTTTCCCTCTCTTGGTCGGTATTCCCATGGTGAGGAGACTGTTCCCTATGGTCCCGGAAGGGGAACGTCGGGTTTGGACTACTTGCGACTGTCGTCGTCGCGGGGTCGCACTGCTACTCCCTGTTCTCAATAAGGTGTAGCAAAAATGCGTAAGATTTGATCTAAGAGGCAGCATTCTGTAGGAAAAAGCGTCAGCTTTGTGTCAGGAAAATGTACCTTATGGTGCAGATATTCTCTCGACATTAAAGAGAAAATTATCCCTAAAAGAAGCTTATATAATTCTATTTTCTATATACCTCTATGTGTTTTGTCTTTATTTATCTATTCTTCCTTTAAATTAAATTTTTGTCTATTTAATCGGTTACTATTGGGACATTTAAATGGATTTTATGACAAATGCGATCGACTATTAAAAAATTAAACTTGATGGGAAATCGTATCTAAATCAGCATAGATACTTTGCAGTTTAATTACAATTGGGAAAATATTAACTAAGATTAATATTAAAATGTTGTATAGCTATTCAAAATAAATTACGATCGATTAAATAAGAACTAAACTGGTATATTAACATTGCTATTTAAAAGTTTTAGCTTCAAAGTTTTTCATATATAATTAAAGTAATCTGATATAATAGGTAATTTTTTACAACAATTGTCAATGTAGGAAATACAACTAAAACTATCAATCAAATAACTTAGAAGCTGATAGATATAAAAATTCAAATTAAAATTTGAATGGGAAATTAAAACATATACTCAAAATTAGATACTGTTATATTTTGTATGCTTATAAATTAGATGTCAGTATAGGTAAATTATATGGTTGCAGTTAGAAGTACATTTTTGGCCCCAAACAATAAGTCCCCAAAAACAAATTTGTCTGTCGTCTCAAAAAAATCAGCTCGCCGACAAAAACTAACGTATGAAGAAAATTTATCTCATAGTAGCTATGCTTCAGAAAATAGTAGGGACTCACAAATAATTCAAGAACAGAATTTGGCTCAAGTCATATCCTTACCTAAGTCCAAACCACTCTGGTTAAAATCTTTGATGGCGACACAACTAACTTCATCCATGGTCACAGTATTATTAGCAAGTACCAGTGTAGCAATTTATGGCTGGACAATTTATGGTCAGTCGAAATGGACGACAGAATATCAACAATTACAAAAACTTAGACAAAAAGAACAACAGATAAGTGTGGCTAATGAGTTATTGAAAAATCAAATAGCTGAACAAGCTTCAAATTCTGATAATGGTTTAGTTTCACAAAATTCTGTAAAGCGGATATTTTTAGACCCAGCACCTCCACGTCCTGCTCCTAATGCTCCTAAACCTTATCTAGAATCTACTTCTGGTCATAAATATCTGCTCAAAACACCAGTGGGATATTAAATAGCATTTCTTACGGAATGCTTTTTGGGGATTTGAATCTTGCCTGAAACTATGAGCTGTGTAGACAGTGAGGATTTAAACCTAAGCTCGATCTTTTCCCTTATTGGTTTAATAACCCACCATCACCTGCAGTTTCAATAGGGTTGATGAGGTGAGAATTACCATTGACCCCATTCTCAGCTCTACCAACTATCAACTACTTACTACTTCTTCAAGCACTTAATCAAACAATACTTTGCTTACTGATAAATGCTTCCTTGTATCATGGCCGTTGAATACAGAGCACTCTGGAAAATACAGAATAACTCTATTCCTAAGTAGGAGTACATCATCCATCATTTCGGAGTATTAGTATTAGTGATAGACATTTGTTTGAGAGTCTAATTAAACAGATCATTAGTATTAATAATTGGTATTACCGGACATAATATTACTTGAAAATCAAAAGTTTCGTGGAACCCATACTTTTACCCCATTAATTAATCAATATTCTTGGAAGACTGAAAGCATTTGTCTTCTCCACGGATAAGTCTTCTTCGCTCTATCTGTAGATTTTTTTGACCATTGATGGCTTCACAAACAAGCAAACAACTAAATTAGTTAATATTTAACTCAAAGGAAGAAAATTAAAGAAGGCAAGGGTTTAAATCTCCCACTTCTTAAAGTTGCTTACATTAAATTTAGAGATTTAACCACAACTTAATGCTTCTTCTTTCCTGATTAATTATTATTAATAAATAACTCAAATGTCTGGTTATAACTATACTTCAAATACTCAACTTCGTCCTAAGTATTTCAAAAACAAACAAACAGAACAATCTAGTTCTAAACTCAAAAATAAAAAGTCTCAAAGTGAAACATATTCTGTCAAAAATACTCATCAAAAATTATTATCAATGCCCTCTCGCCAAAAACCAGAAAAATGTCAAAAATCTAGACTTTACCTGGTCTGGGTACTTTTAATACTTGGCTTATTAGGATTAATAATTAACCTATTCTATTTACAAGTGTTGCGAGGCAAAGCATTACAAGAACAAGCAAAACACCAGCAAACTAAAGAATCAATTCCTTTCGTTCCCAGACGCCCAATAGTTGATAGAAATGGCAATACTTTAGCAATTGATAAAATAGCCTATACCCTCTATGCTCACCCCAAAATTTTTAATCGTTCAAAACAAGAAGTTGCTTATCAATTATCAACTATTTTAGAAGGAGCAAATTTGGAGAAAACCCTAACTTCAAATGACCTACTCCAAATGTTCAATGAAAGAGAGACAGGTATAAAAGTTGCCGACTTCATACCTCAAGAAACTACAGATAAAATTACTAATTTATTTGTTGATGGCTTAGAATTAATTCAACATCCACAACGTGTTTATCCTCAAAAAGAACTAGCTGCTGAAGTAGTAGGATATGTAGATGGAGAAAGTATAGGTCAAGCTGGGATTGAATATAGCCAACAAAATCTCTTAGAGCGCTCTGTACCAAAAATCCAATTTCGGCGCTTAATCAAAGGTGTTCTTGTTCCAGACAAACTAACTACAGGTTTTCTACAGTTAGATGACCTTTCTTTGCATCTAACTATTGACTCTCGCTTGCAACGAGTAACACGAACTATCCTAAAAGAACAATTAGAAGAGTATGAGGCCAAACGAGGTACTGTCATAGTGATGGACGCTAATGATGGTTCTATACTCTCTCTAGTATCAGAACCTTCTTATGACCCCAATCAATACTATAACTATGACGTAACACTATTCAAAAATTGGGCTGTAACAGATGTTTATGAGCCAGGTTCTACTTTTAAACCAGTAAATGTGGCCTTAGCTTTAGAAGTAGGAGCAATTGAGGGAGATAGTGTATTTTACGATACAGGTAGAATAGTCATCGGAAATTGGCCTATATTTAACTCTGATGGTAGCGGTGGGGCACGCACTGTGACTGAGATTATTCAACACTCCAGTAATGTAGGTATGGTGAAAATTGTGGAACAAATGCCCCGAGCTGTTTTCTATGATGGCCTTAAACGCTTGGGATTAGGAGATACTACTGGTACAGACCTTCCCTTTGAAGCACCGAGTATTTTAAAGGGCCGCAACCAGTTTTTAATGGTGCCAGTGGAAGCTGCTACTACTGCTTTTGGCCAGGGATTTTCTCTTACTCCTCTACAACTAGCACAGCTTAATGCAGCTTTAGCAAATGGGGGTAAGTTAGTGACGCCTCATGTGATGCGTGGTTTGTTTGATAGTAAAGGACAACCATATTGGCAGTTGTCTTTGCCAAGTCCTAGACAGGTGTTTTCTTCTAAGACTACGACAGAAGTATTGGCAATGATGGAAAGGGTGGTTGAAAGTGGTACTGGTAAAAGAGCCAAAATTCGTGGATATCGAATTGCTGGTAAGACTGGTACGGCTCAAAAAGCTTCTGAAACTGGGGGTTATTCTAAGAAGGCTAAAATTACAAGTTTTGTTGGTATTTTACCAATGGAGTCTCCCCGTTATGTGGTTTTGGCGGTTATTGATGAACCTATTAAGGGTAGTGGGGGAAAGGTGGCAGCTCCTATTGTTAAGTCGGTCATTAAGTCTTTGATTAATATTGAGCAAATTCCTCCTTCTGATATCAGGTCTGTGCAAAGTCAAAATTAAATTCGGTGTTGGTGAAAAGAGGTATGATATATTGTTCGGATAAGAGTGCAAACAAAAAACTTTCTCCTTCTATTCCTTATTTCTTTTTCTTTCTTCCCTCCTGAATCGGTCCTCCCCCTCTTGGGAGGGGCGCGCGGGTGGGTTGACTCCTAAGTAATTAAGACTGATATCATACCCTAATTTACCAACGCCTTAAATTCTTTTTGGTGGTTTCCATTTCCTCCTGATTTTTCGGTCAGAACTAAGTCCTGGTGAAGTCAGGAGATTCAAAAATAGAATCGCAAAAAGGTAGAAAAATGCTTCCATCTCCCCTACTCCCCTACTCCCCTACTCCCTTGGGTCGCACCACTGTTCCCTATTCCAAAAATTGGGAGATATAGTCTAACTAGGGTTTGCTTATGGAAGTCTTATGGGTTAGGGTAGGAGTCAGGAGACAGGAGACAGGAGACAGGAGAAACGGAAATTACAAAGGATGTGGTCGAATATTTTGTCCTTGAATTTTTCTACCCTTGTCTGCTCAAAATGCTAACTTTTTAGTCGCTCCAGCTTAAATATTGTTGCACTTTTTTTTGTTCTAAAAAGGCACTTACCTTTATCTATCAATCCTTTGAGAATTAATCAGCAAGCTATAACTATCATGTCCGGATAATTAGTGATGAAAAAATTTTCTCCTCTTCTTCTTTCTTATTTCCCCTTCATTTCTTCTTCTTCCTTGTTTTTCCCTACTGACTCCTGAGGACTGACTTCTGACTTCTCTCTAGTTATTTATAACTATTCAACCGGACATAATATAAATGCTTAATAGTTGATTAAAGTTGAATCTTGGTAATCGCAATATTACCAGCAAAGCAAACATCTACATCAGTACCAGGAGTGCGGTCGCGTTCTGCATATTTTCCGGTATAATAAAAATCTTCTCCTTCCATTTGATAAGCTACTGGTAATGGTTGGGTTGATGGTGTGCAAAATACCATTTTTGGATCTGGTGCTTCGGGTTCTAAATAAGGAAAGTTTACATTCCAAAAAGCTCCTGGTTCAAGGGGGCGGTTGAGTAAATCTGCTAATACTATTTCTGCTAAACGAGTTACTCTTTCCCAATTCACAGGTTTTTTTCCTTGACGATATTGAGAAAGGGCGATTCCTGGAATTCTGTGAAATGCTGCTTCTCTTACTGCTGCTACTGTACCAGATATGTAGACATCTACACCCATGTTACCCCCTGAGTTAATACCTGAAAGTACCCATTTGACATTATTGTCGATGTGTGTTATCGCAATTCTAGTACAATCTGCTGGTGTACCTGCGATCGCATACTCAACCTCAGACAGAGTTTGGATATTAATTGGTTCTTGAGTCGTAACTTGATGTCCACAGCCAGATAATTGTTCTTGAGGAGCGACAATTATACTTTTTTTAGAAGATGCTAAAGGTAAATTGACATTATTGACAGCTTCCCAAAGTGCTTTAATGCCAGGAGCATTAATTCCATCATCGTTGGTGAGAATAAAGGTCATACTTTTTAAGAATTTGAGTTTAGCTATAGCAATTCTATTTTATTTGTGTATAAAAATCTTACCGCTTTTAGGGAACAGGGAACAGATGGGAGTTTCAGTTTTTTTATCTACTTTTTGATTTGTCACAACTTATTTAGGATTGCTATAGTTGATAATTTTAACATTGCCAGTTAAAGATATTTTTGAGTTGAATTTCTTATCTTTGCTCATTGAATTCCAACACTTTGACTAATTAGCTATTTACCATTTTCTTAATTATTCAGCCTTTAACATAGGAAAATATATATTACTGTACTATTTAATACATTTATCCGATCGTCAAAAGTAATATTTATTGTCTGAAAACTTGAGATGACAATAACTTCAGATAATTTTTTTTGCTTAGTGTTAAATTATTTGTGAGATTATTAAACATCTCCAATAATAAAAAATCAAATCAATTATCCCGTAGAAATTATCAATTCTTTCCCCCTACTCCCTACTCTCTACTCCCTACTCCCTTTTTTCCAAAGAGGTCTATTGAGTCGATCGCTATAAGATTAGAATTTTACTCTTCTACGCTCAGTAGAAAATGAACAAATAGAGATAGTAATTTATCTTTTGATTTTGGGTTTAATACCCCACCGTCTGAGGGTGTTAACAATTGGTTGGGGTTTGAGTCCCAATCCACTTTTTGCTTTTTGCTTTTTGCTTTTTGCTTCTTCCTTCTTCTACTTTCGTAGATTACATGAAAAATAGTACTGTGTTAAACTATTTATTACTATAAAAATCGAAGAGTAATAAAGTCAATGTATGTTACTGCCTGCTGTTTTACATCCTGATATAGTTGAATTTCTCCGAAAAGATGTGGAAAGTAATTTACAAAAAAAAGTATGGGAATGTATTAAAAAACTGAAGCAGCAAAAATTTGATGGTGGATTGCGGGTTAAAAAGCTGAAGGGAATCAATAAAAGAGTATGGGAAGCTAGAATTAACAGTGCTAGTCGCTTAATTTTTACCTACAATAAGTCATCGCAACCAGAAACAGGAAAAATGCAAGTTTATCTGGTAATTCAAGATATTTGTGTTGACCATGATGATGTATCACGACGTGCTAAAGCGAGGAATAAAAGTCCTGATTCAGAATGGTTAGAAACAGAAGAAGTGGAAGTGGTTTTAGAAACTAGCGACTTTAAAAATCCAGATAATTACGCAGATGGAAATAATCAATATTCAGCAGCAGAAAAAACAAAGATTGACATAGTAGAAGCTCTAGAGTTAGAACTTAATTCAGATTTGAAAGATGATGAATTGCTAGGAAATATTCAGTGGCGAGTATTAGAGTCAGAAACGGAATGGCAAAAAGCAATTATTGAGCAAAATACAGATTTACCTTTAAAGTTGACAGCAGAAGAATATGAACTTGCTAGACTTTCAGGAAATCTTTTATTAAATGGTAGTGCTGGTACAGGCAAAACCACAGTGGCATTATATAGAATGCTGCAAAAAAGAGAGTATAACAATTCAGGGAAACGTTTATATATAGCCTATAATCATTTGTTGGTTAATAATGCAGAAGAACAATTTTATAAAATAGTCGCAGATAGTGAATTAGAAAAAGCAGAAAATAATCAAATAAGTCAAATAATTTTTGAGTTTAAAAATCTTCAGGAACTATGTTTGGAAATTCTGAGTAGCTATCATCAAGAATATTACGTTCAAAATAAAGTAAACTATCAAGTTTTCTCGGAAATGTACAAGGCACATCCTCGAAAAAAACAATATTCAACGTCTTTAGTGTGGGAAGAAATTAGAAGTACTATTAAAGGAAAACAACTATCTATAACAGAATATATTTTGTCTGAAAAAGCTTACGAAGAAATCAGTAAAAATAGTATGACTTGTCTGGAGGAAAGACATCGTAGAGAAATCTATAAAATTGCAACATGGTATCAAAAAAAACTTCAAAAAGAAAAATTATATGATGAAATAGATTTAGTCAGACAAGTGTTGAAATTGATTGAAAATAATCATAGTGAAAATTATAGTGAAAAATACGATCTGATTGTTTGTGATGAAGTGCAAGATTTTACAGAAATACAATTAGAGTTATTATTTAAGTTAGTTAATCCCAATGGAAATTTATTTTTTGCTGGAGACTCTTATCAGATGATTAGTCCTAGTGGTTTTCAATGGGAAAAACTAAAAGATAAATTTTATCCTCACAGAAAAGTAGATAGACAAACCCTAAAGTTTAATTTTCGTAGTGTAGGAAGTTTAGTAAATTTAGCGAATAAACTACTAAAATTACGCTCTCGATACTTAGGAGAACCTAAAGGAAATTATTCGACGACAAATAGTAGTAAGGGTCAATTAGCTAGGACGATTTCAGCAGATTATCAAACATTAATAAAAACATTAAAAGAAACATCTTTATATCCTGGTGATGCAATTTTAGTCAGACAAGAATCAGAGAAAGAAAAAATTAGAGCCGAACTAAATTCTAGTTTTGTTTTTACAATTGAAGAAATCAAAGGATTAGAATTTGATACAGTTTTTCTCGTAGAATTTTTTCAGCCTACAAAAAAACTTTGGGGTAAAGTTATACGAGGTGGGTTATTAAAAGAAAAAGAAAAACCAGCATTTCAACTAGAATTAAACTTACTTTATGTAGCAATTACCCGCGCTAGTAGAATATTAAATATTTGGGAATCACAGCTTAGTGCCCTCTGGCAAGAACCAGAATTTCAAGGTTTATTTCAGTCAATAATTCCCGAATTAGTAAGAAGCGACCGAGTAAATCCTAGTTCAGAAACATGGCGTAAACAAGGGGAATATTATTTAAAAGCAGGATTCTATCAACAAGCAAAAGAATGCTTTACTAAATCCGGCGATCTAACTTTAGAAAAACAAGCTCAAGCCAAATTATTAATTCAAAAACAAGCTTATGATGAAGCAGCAAAAATTTTTGTTGAGTTAAGAGAATGGCAAGAAGCAGCACTACTATTTGAGAAATTAAAAAAATGGCAAGAAGCAGCAAAATGTTGGGTAAAAATTGGAGAAAAACAGAGGCAAAAAATTTGTGAAGCTTACAACTTGGAAGTAAACTTAAAATGGTTAGCAGCAGCAAAAAAATGGGAAGAACTCGAAAATTTTGCTAATTCTAAACGCTGCAAGATGAATATTCCCGAAAAAAAAGCAGAATACCAAGCTATTCAATTTGAAGAGAAAAAACAATGGATTAAAGCTGCTTATGAATATGACTTAGCCAAAATACCTCAGAAAGCAGCATTGTGTAGAGCCAAAGAATTTGAAAACAAAAAACAATGGGAAAAAGCTATTACTCAATATCAAATAGCAGGAATGGAAGAAAAAGCAAAAAAATGCCGCCTTCGAGGAGTAAACGAACTACATAAACAAGGACTAATTAAACTACAAAAAAGAGATAATACTGGCGCTATAGAAAACTATAACCGAGCAATAATACTAGACCCAAATAATCATCAATTTTACAAAAACAAAGGTATTGCAATGGCTCAATTGGGAAACTTAAAGGCAGCAATAGCAAATTTTCACAAAGCATTAAAACTTGAACCAAAAGACCTCCAAAATTATCATAATTTAGGGGCAACTTATGCAGAATTAGGCAAATTAAATCAAGCCATAAATCTTTTTTCTCAAGCTCTGAAATTTAATCCTCAAGACTCTCAAATTTACCATAACTTAGGAGTAGTTCATTTTAAAGCAGGAGACCCACAAGGAGCCATCGCAGATTATGATCGAGCAATAAAATTTAATCCCACAAAAATAGAAGCTTACTATAATCGAGGTATTGCCCGTCGCTCCCTGGGAGATAGGCAAGGTGCAATTGATGACTTCACCACATTATTAAAACTCAATCCTCAAGTTGTAGATGCTTATACCCAACGAGGTGCTGTTAAGTTTGACATGAAAGATATAAAAGGAGCGATCGCCGACTTCAACGAAGCAATTAAACTTAATCCTAAACATCCTGAAGCCATTTACAACCGAGCTGTAGTCCGTCGTTTGATGCGAGATAACAATGGCTCCCTAGAAGATTTTAACCAAGTTATACAAATTAATCCTAACTATGTAGATGCTTATATCAAACGAGGTATAGTTCGTTTCGATCTTGGAGAACATCGTGGCGCCCTAGAAGACCTAAACTGTGCAGTACAACTTCAACCCAAAAATGCAGAAGCTTTTTATCATCGAGGTAACACCAAGCGAAGTCTGGGAAACTTTCCCGGAGCAGTCGCTGATTTTCAGACCGCCATACATCTCAACTCCCAATATCATCAAGCTTATAACGACCTTGGCATTGTACGTCTGAGAATGGGAGATATAAAAGGGGCAATAAAAGACTTTGAAGCAGCTATACAAATTAATCCTAACTATGCCGAAGGTCATAATAACCGAGGCTTTACCAAATTTAGATTAGGAAATATAAAAGGCGCAATGAAAGACTTTGAAACAGCTCTGCAAATTAATCCTAACTATGCCGAAGCACATAATAATCTCGGAAATGCTCGCTTTAAAACAGGAGATTTTCAGGGAGCTATTGATGACTTTGGCGAGACTCTACGCATTCACCCCAACTATGTTCCTGCCTATAATAATCGAGGTTTAGCTCGTTTGAAACTAGGAGACTTTTCTGAGGCGATCGCTGATTGTCAAGCAGCGCTAAAAATCAACCCCAACTATGGTTTAGCCTATTATAATTTGGGCTTAATTCACTGTGAAATGGGAGATTTGCAGCAAGCTATTCTAGACTATAACGAAGTATTAAAATTGTATCCGAGAAAAATAGACGCTTATATTAACCGAGGACTAATTTATATGAAGTTAGAAGACTATGCTCAAGCGGTTAAAGACCAAACCAGTGCTTTAGATATTAATCCTAATCTTGCTCACGCTTATTCTTTTCGTAGTGAAGGATATATGAAATTAGGAAACTTTCAAGCTGCTCTTGATGATTTACACAAAGCAGCAGAAATTTATCAAAAACAAGGAAAGCGACAAGAATACGAAAAGATTATCAAGACTATTGATAGTATGAAAGATGAGCACGACCCATAGACATCGGCATGGAAACTACGGCAGTTTTTAGATGGGTAAACCACAGTTAAAAAGTTAGGTGGTAGGTGTTAGGTGTTAGGTGGTAGGTGAAACGAGGGCTGCGAATTCCACAATAGATGACTAACCTTGTGGTCTACTCCAGTGAAAAGCGCTGTAAGTTTTTGCCCAGGCATTTAGTAGACACACAAAATTATAGTCATTTACTTTAGATTGAGACAAAGCTTTCTTGCTATGAGAGAGTTTCAGACGAAAAAACGTCTAATTTTTAAGTTAAACTACTATAATTGCCTATTTTTATCATCAAAATATATCCTCAGATAAAAGGAAGCAAAATGTTGATTTATATCATGTATTTTTACAGCGCTTTTCATTAGACATCTCCAAAATCAAAATTAAGGTAAAATTGTAGTGACCAATTATATATACGCTGTCCCCAAATAAATAACACCATTTCTCAAAAACTTTTCTACATTTTCTTGAGTATGGGAGTATGGGAGTGGGGGAGTGGGGGAGAAGTAAAAATAATAATAATTCATATTAAATACGCTCAAATTAGCAAAAAAAAATATTAGGATAGTTTAATTACTTAATAACTGAAGTGTTACCTAAGTAGATAATTACTTTTGGCAATTAGTCTAATGTATTAGAATATATTTATAATCATCCACTCATCAACAAAAAAAAATTATTGGTATTACAGATAAACAACTAATAAAATTAATAGAAAATCCTCAAAAAGTTGAATAAAAAAAAGACAGGCGATAATGCTCCGCATCGCTAACGCTAACGCTAGTCAAGAAAAAATATTAATCAAGGCAGTAGGAGCAAGAAAAAAGTCTTTAAGCAAGGGGGAAGAAATAATTTTGACGTTATATTATTTGCATCATGTACCAACATTTCAGCTACTAGGAGCAATAGATATCTCCAAAATAGAAAATCAGGTAAAATCATCAAAACCATTTATGTATGCAGTATCCCAAATGAATCCAATTTTAGAATATATTTATAACCATCCACTCATCAACAAAAAGAATTATTGTTATTACTGACAAACAGCTAATAAAATTAATAGAAAATGCCCAAATAATAGAATCAGAAAAAAAAGAGGCGATGTAGCTGCCGCTAGGCTCCGCCAACGCCAAAACAGAAAAAAGATTAATTACAGCAGATGGAGGAAGAAAAAAGAATTTAACTCAGGAATAAGAAATAATTTTAACGTTATTTTATTTACATCAAATACCAAGTTTTCAAACATTAGGAATCAACTTTCGTATAAGTGAATCAAGTGCTAATAATATTTTTCATTACTAGATAGATATTCTCAGAGAATTACTGCCAGCAAGCTGATTATAACAAGTAAAAAAAAAGAAAATGAATTGGAATTGGTAAAGGAGATATTAACAGAATTAGAATTAATTGTAGATAGTATAGAACAAAGTAGAGAAAGACCAAGTGATATAAAGACCAAGAAAAATATTACTCAGGAAAAAAGAAAAATCATACTTTTAAAAATCAAATAATAACGACACCAAAAGCGAGTGCTTAATTCGCCGTCGCACGGCGAATGTAAGAAGCACTCAAGACAGGAAAAGAAATAGTAGATGTAATAGTAGGATAAAAAGGTCTAGTAAATGATGTAAATATATTCAGAAAACAACGAATGGGAGTTTGATAAAAAACAAAAATTTCAAGGAGATAAAGCTGATGAAGAAGTAGAAAGAACAACTACACCAAAAAAGAAACCAAGAACAAAAGAAATGCCACCATAAATCAAAGAATAAAATCAAGAAAAAGCCAAAAATAGAATATTTGTAGAACATGTAATAAGATTAATTAAAATATTTGGATTTCCTAGATAAAGATGCAGATTAAAAGATAATAATTATCAAAAAGTAATCTGAACAATATGTGGTTTAGTTAGACTAATAATTGACTCATTTATTTTAGTAAAAGTCATCAAAATTTGAGATTAAAATAAGAAATAAAAGTACAATAAATATTTATATTAGTAACACGAAGTATCTCTGATAACCATAAAACTGTACAAATTAACTACCTTCATGAGTGGCGATAACCTCCGGTTAAGCGTACGCTATCGCTCCACTAAAGATAGTTAGGATAGGCCTTTGAGTATTTTTGGAGATGTCTAATATAGTAATAAAAAACTAGATAAAAATGTTTAATAATTAACAATGACTGTCTATAATACTATTAAAAAAAAGAATGTTACGAATAATCAGGGCAATTAAAATACTTTATAGGAGATGTCTCTTGGGCTAAAAAGATAAATTCAGACTTAAAAACTGCTATTAAAGCTATTCCCATACGACTCCTGATTCCTGACTCCTGACTCCTAAGAAATATGCTAGCTATTTGTAGTAAACATTTATCAAGTTGGCATAATACTGTAAAACGCGTAAAAAATGACGCTCTGGAGGAGCTGGCGATCGCTCCAGTAAAGATAGTTATAGCAAGTGCCTGATGATTTTTGGAGATGTCTATTTAAGTAGACCACAAAATTATTTTCGGTTAGGGAGTAGGGAGTCGAAAAATGCTTTTGGGTTGCTGATGATTATGATTGGCTGAACAAACAGGAAGGATAAAAATGTCACCGTACTATCCAGTATAGTTTTCTTGGAATTTCAAGGGTTTGAGTATTCGTTGTAGCTTATTCAGGAATGATAAATTTTGTGCCCTTTTAGGGAGTTGGAATGTGACAATTTTTTTCTGAGCTTGATTGCCATTAATATACTCTACCTATATTTACAATTTCTGTTTTGCAATCCCATTTATCTCAATTCATTTTATTAAGCTTCTAGGCATAGCCAAATTCTTAATTCCAAAATACACTAAATTTTACTTTTGAGCAATCAATGCTGTATTGTTTATCTATCAAGATTTTCAGCTTTTTATATAGGAGTAGGAAATAGAGGTGCGATTGCATCTTTTTTCGCCCTAAATTGCACCTTAAAAAGGGATGTTGAACTAATTTTGCTAATTTTATTTTAAATAACTAATGTTTAATTTAATTTTTGATAATTTTTAATTATTTTAGTATTTGTACCTACTTCTTCAAGACATGGACAAGTTTAAATAAGTCATAATTATAGTAATTATAAATAATGCTGATACTTGCATAGCAGAAGAAAGAAGGAAGGACAGAAGTTGGAAAAATTTTGCGTTGTCTAAGTTTTAAGCTTTTGATATGTCCTAACTGGAGAGTACAAAGTTCTGCTAAAAAACAGTTGGCTCTCAAGATTGAAAGTGTTACTGGGAAAGGTTTACAGCACCTACTGTTGTGAATGGAGAATTTTTAACCTTGAGTCCGTGAAACCCTTGACTAGCAATAGTTATTCCCAGAACTTTGCACTGTCTAGTGTCCTAACTTTTGCTTCGACTGCTATATATCGGGACTTTAGCAAAAAACGCCTTAAAAAAAGCCTTAAAATCTTGCTGGGTAATGCTTTAACGTTAAAATAGGCTATTTCTTGATATATCTTAGGTTTTCCTGGGTCATGCTACCCAAAGAACCATTTTTATCCTGTTGACGTATTTTCTTTGCTACTGTTGAGTTTAAAGCCATTTTCACCGTCAAAAATATCAAAGTCCTGATATGGATTTTTTTCCTGATTTACAAAGAAGTTAGTAGTACTTAGGCATTTTATAGTAGGAAAAATGCGTTAAAGTCAGTCTAGACAAGGAAATTACATCGATGCCTTAAAAATGGCTAGAACCCTTAGTAATTCAGTATTTATGTCTTTTTAACGCAAAAGCCTCTGCCCATCTATATTTGCCTAAGTCCCGAGATAGTCCTGCATAGTAATGGTAGGATACATATTTTTTAATTTCTCCCACACTCCTCATCTCCCACACTCCCCATCTCCCCATCCCCCCATCCCCCCCAAACTCCCGGTGCTTCCTTTACCATTACTATGCACCACCACCAGTCCCGATAATTCTATCTGAATGGTGTGCTTATTTTTTGTTTGGTCGCGATTCATTTCCCGGTAAATCGGATATTATACCGGGAGTCCTCTGGCTCCATTTAAGATATAAAATGCTAAAACCTTTAACCAGCAAAGATTTTAGTATATTTCGAGGAATTAATTTGATCGAGTTGTATGCGCCCTGCTGGAATCGAACCAGCCTGAAAGCGAATTATGAGCTCGCTGCCTCCCCAATCGGCCAAAGGCGCCTATTTCTAAGTTTACCTTTATATCGTCACATTAAGCTAGCTTGGACTTTTCTCAGATAACCTAACGTATCATAACATAGTTTCTGGAGTTAAGTTAAATTTTTGGACATAAATATTTCTAAATTTATACTAAAATATAGTATATCATAACAGAAAACAATATTATGCCTAAGAAATAAAAAAACTATGAATTCTAGTATTGTGCTAACTCTAAGCTTACTAACCCTAATGTTTGGTGCAGGTTTGGGTAGTGCTTCTTGGGGGTTTAAGCTAGGAAGGGAAGCTTTAAAAGGAATTACTCAACCAGATACTCGTCCCACTAATAATTTAGCAGGTGCTAGAGACAGTTCAAATCGCAAAGAAGGATTAGTCTTGTTAGAAGAGGAAAAAATTATTACCACTGTAAAAAATATTATCAGAAATGGTGGAGTAATTGAAGAAAAAACTACTAAAAAAGACTCCCAGAACAAACAAGCCAAAGCAAAGTCTTCTCAAGAAAATCAATCCCAGCAAAGTTTTCCAATTGTGAGTAGTGACGCTGGAGTAGCTCTAGAAGTTAATGATGTTCGTCGATGGGGTAATTCTCTAGTTTTAGATGTCAATTTAAAAAATGAAGGAGACCGATCTGTAAGATTTCTGTACAGTTTTTTGAATGTTACAGATGACCAGGGAAGGTCTCTCAGCGCAAGTACAGAAGATTTACCAGGAGAATTACCACCCAATGGTAGAAGATATTATGGTATTATTACGATTCCAGTTGCATTATTAGATAATGCCAAAGAACTTTCCTTGGAACTCACAGATTATCCTGGTCAAAATTTAGATTTAAAAATGTCTAGAATCAAAATAGATTAAGTGGATTAGATATTTTTTTGAGTAGGTTGTTAGTTAGATAAAAAAAGTTATCTATCACATAAGTTAATTTATTTATCTCTAATCAATCGTCAGAGAAAGCAAAATTAAATTTTAACTTTGAAGAGCAAAGAAATCTAATGAAGTTGCCCAAGATTTAATGGTATAATCAACGTTGTACATAAATATAGTCTTATGTAGTCAAACAATGTCAAATATCTTCGTGAAATTGTACTCACTAGCTACTAAATATTTGACAAAATTTAATAACTCAAAGGCCTTATGTTTAATGGTATAATCGGCAGGTAGCTGAGAATCCCTGGCTAAATCACCATAATAAAGATTAATAAATGCTCGGCTCCTAATATAATTTTAACCCCTTGATTTATCAGATTATTTGAGAGACTTATGATTCAAAAAAATCATCGGTTTTATCCTGAAATTGAGGTACTGTGTTTCTTGTCGAAAAATATCTTAAACTCATGCTAATTATTTAGTTCATCAGTCTTTGATATTTGAAAATATTTATCGTCACTATTTGGACTTGCAAAAGAAGCTACAATCTCAAGGAGACTATCAAGCAATGCCAGCTAAAGTATCTCAACAAATCTTGATGATAATAGATCGAAACACCGAAGAGTTTTTTAGCAGCGAACGAAGTTTATAAACACCAAGCCATCAAAGTTTAATGCTCGTCCTCGTATTCCGGGATATAAAAATAAAATAACGGGAATAAATATTGTAGTTTATACAAAACAAGCCATCAGCCATAGGCAAGTTAAACAAGGAATTATTAATCCAAGTAAAACATGGATTGATCTAAAAACATTAGTACCTACTTCATAAATTAAACAAGTTCGTCTGGTCCCTAAAATTAATCATTATGTAATAGAGGTCATTTATAAAGCTAATGAAAAACAATACGAGCTAGAGAAAAATCGTTGTGCCAGTATTTATATAGGATTAAACAACTTAGCTACATTAACTTTTAATCAAGCTGGAATCAAACCACTCTAGATAAATGGCAGACCGTTAAAATCTATTATCAATCAATACTATAATAAAGTTAAAAGCTTCCAACAATCTCAACTCCAGGAAAATAGATCGAGTCTGAGACTGAAAAAGCTGATCTTAAAAAGAGAATTTAAAATCAACGATTATCTTGCGTATTGCATCCCCTTTGATTATTGATACTCTAATTAATCAGAAAATAGGAACTTTGATAATTGGGCACAATGAAGAGTGGAAACAGAAGATAAATTTAGGGAAAAGAAATAATCAAAATTTTGTCTGTGTTCCCTATAACAGGTTAATAGAAATGTTATCTTATAAAGCCAAGATGGTAGGGATAGATGTAATTATTACAGAATAATCTTACACCTCAAAAGCAAGTTTTATAGATAATGATTTGATTCCAGTGTACAAGAAAGGTCAGAAAAATCATGTCACCTTTTCTGGAAAAAGAATAAAAAGAGGAATGCAATCGCACTGCCAGCAAAGGATTAATTAATGAGTTATGTTAACGGTTATTTGAATATTATGAGAAAAATAGCTATCTTTTGTCTTTGACCATGGGAAGCGAGGGTGCTGTAGTTCACGAGCGTCAGGATAACACCTGCGATCCGAAGGATATGTCTTATGTGACTATATTCTTATAAACTATAAATTGTTAAATATTAAACATGAAAATTTTCAGAGGTCTGAGGCAGAATCAATGGCAATAAGTTTGGGAGAAATGCCAAGCTTAGAAATCCTGACATCGACAGAGATAATGTCGCGACTTTTGTCAGTCTTTCTGCTAATTATCATCAATGCCTTTTTTGTGGTGGCAGAATTTTCTATAGTTTCTGTGCGTAGATCCCGCATTAATCAATTAGTCGATGCAGGTGATGTTCAAGCGAAAATTGTTCAACAACTTCAAAAAAATATAGACAGACTACTCTCAACCACTCAGTTAGGTATTACTTTGTCTAGTTTAGCTTTAGGTTGGATTGCTGAAGGAACTATGGCAGTAATTGTTAGATCTGCAATAGTTAAACTACCCCTACCTATTCATGTTACTCAAGCGATCGCTCACTCCCTAGCTATCCCAATTGTCACCTTTTTTATTTTGGCTTACCTGCAAATTGTCCTAGGAGAATTATGCCCAAAATCAGTAGCACTATTATATTCAGAAAAATTATCGAGATTATTTGGTCCTTTGAGTCTAGCTATCTCTCGCTTCTTTAATCCATTTATTTGGGTATTAAATCAATCTACTCGTTGGTTATTACGACTGATAGGAATTAAATACACTGGCAGTGTCTGGAAAACACCTGTTACCCCTGAAGAATTACAATTAATTATCTCTACTTCTACTGAATCAACTGGTTTAGAAGCAGAAGAACGACAATTACTTAGTAATGTCTTTGAATTTGGGGAAGTATCAGCTTTAGAAGTCATGGTTCAACGCACTAATATAGATGCTATCTCTAGTACGGCTACTTTTAAAAATTTGTTAGATGAAATTAAGGTATCTGGTCATTCTCGTTATCCTGTCATTGGTGAGTCCATAGACGACATTCAGGGTATTATAGATTTCAAAGAATTGGCTCAACCTTTAGCAAAAGGTTTATTATCCTCACAAACTTTAATTATACCTTGGATTCGTCCTGTAAGGTTTGTATCTGGACAAATGTATTTGAGCAAGTTATTATCATTGATGCAAAGAATGCGTCAAATTCCAAACAGTCGTCAGCACCCAGAAATGGTAATAGTAGTAGATGAATTTGGTGGTACTGCTGGGTTAATTACGCGAGAGGATTTGATTGCTGAAATTATCGGCGGTAATAGTTATGAAGTAACTGGTACTGAAGAATTTACTCTACAAATGTTAGACGATAAGACTTTTATTGTGCAAGCACAGTTAAGTGTAGAAGAAGTTAATGAACTATTGAATTTAGATTTACCTCTAACTGAAGATTATCAAACTTTGGGAGGATTTTTGATTTATCAGTTACAAAAAATACCTACTGCTGGAGAAAAGTTATGGTATGAAAATCTTGAATTTACTATTATTTCTGCCGAAGGTCCACGTCTCGATCAAATTAAAATTAGTCAATTAGAAGAGTTAGAAAATGAGCAAATTGTTAATGCGTTTTTAGAAGATGAAGCAGGAGAAAAAGTCAATCAAACTACATCAGATGAACTAATTGATAGCTCAGTTTTTCAGGCTGAAACTGACCCTCAAGATATGAACTAAAACCTTTATTATAGCAAGTTTTCTGGTTCTAAGAGGAGAGTTCAATAATTAATAATTAATAATTAATAATTACCTCTGTTTGAAAAGAAGAAAATTGATGCGGTAGAGAAATTTTTTTCTTCTCTTGGTCTCATGGATATGGCTCCGAGACCCGTTCTTACAGACCCGCTCCGAAGATCGCCATCCCACCCTAAGGGAAGCTCCGAAGACTCACGGCTTTTTTCTCCTTTAAAGGAGAGGTTTTAAACCTTAATTATTCGGTAAATATCAAGTTAATCCTCATTTTTGTTGTCTGTTACTTTTTTCTGCATATAATATAGTACACCTCTTGCAAAAATATTATATGCTATATTTATAAGCCATTTTTTGTCTAGTTTGACGTGAAAATATACCCAGAATTGCTCATTTTTTTGAACTAATTAGGGCTTGCTCAATAAAGCTAAAAGTCAGGATAGCTGACGGTAATGGAGCTTTGTATATTCAGCTTATCTCCTAGTTATTGGCTCTTATTTCCCTCAAAATACTGAAATTTTCTGCTGAAATTCAAGAAAATTTCTTCACATAAAATAGCTGAAACCTTTGCCTGTTCCTCCCATCTCCGCGCCGCCGTGTCCTACCCCCACCAACTAATTTTTTCAGCAGACCCTAATTAAATATACAGCGATCGCCAATTTACAAAATCATTAAAAAATGGCACACTAAAAAAGTTTAGCTCATCATTAAAAGCTCAACTAACTATCGGTTTAATAGATTTTTATTAAAACTTAATTAGCAAAGCTGACCGCAAGCTAGCTGAATACTTACCCTGTAATTACTTATCTAAATTTTCTTTATAATGTTCGACTTCAATAGTAGTATGAACATTTCCTCGTGGATAAAAATTAGCTTTAATTTTTACTTCTAAAGGGTCACAAGCTGCTACAAAATCATCTAAAATTTGATTCACTGATTCTTCATGGGAAATATAGCGATCGCGATAACTATTAATATACAATTTCAGTGCTTTCAATTCCACCACTCGTTCATTTGGAACATATTTTACGTCAATTGTGGCAAAATCTGGATAACCAGAAAAAGGGCATTTACAAGTAAATTCTGGTAAAGTAATGTTAATTTCATAACGTCGTCCAACACGGGGATTAGGAAAAGTAATTAACTCTCCTTCTAATATATTCCGCTCTCCATATTTAGCTTCTTGCATATTAAACTCTTGAGAAAGTTCATGGTTAGTTTCAGAATAATTCATAGATATTAATTAAACAATTTGGAAATACAATTTGTAGAAGTAAATGCTTTTCTTTAATCGTGACTTGACTAATTTATATTTTATTGCTCTAATTTCACTAATTATCCCCCATAATTATTGAAAAATATCATAGTAGTAAAATAATGCAAAATATTAGCGCATCTAGTCAGATGGGACATAATTCCGAAAATAACTACTCTCCATCTATACCTATTTCTGTATATAGAGAAGCTACTGCTGAACTACAAGCAACTCAAATTAAGCTAGAATCACTCAAAGTTCATAATGAACAGTTAATCCAGCAAAATCAAAAACTCAGAAGAGAATTTGAAAAAGTGATTCATTCTGCGACACAGCTACAAGAAATTATAAATTCTTCTGTGCTAGTAACTCAACCTCAAATGTCTTCTTTTCCCAACTCTGAACTTAAGGTAGATACTTTTAGAGATAACTCTTTTAATTCTGATTTTGAAGTAGATTCTCCTGAAACATCATCTTCCTCACCTTCTCTACCATTTACCGACTCTAAAAAAGCAGATCCAGATTTTCCAGAGTATCTATATACAGAAGAACCAGATATAAGTAGCTACAGCAAAACTTCTAATTCCACACAAGTATCTGACCTCAATGGAATTTGGTTAGTAGTTGCTATTTGTTTGATTGTAATTGCTGCATTTGGTGCTGGGTATTGGGTTGTTCGTCCAATTTTAAATCAGCGATAATGCTCCGCTTCGCTACTGGAATAACCAATACTCACCTAAGAAGTTACAGACTCAAATACATTATTATAATCCCACGGCTTTAGTCGTGGGGTTGTTAACTCAAACCAAGCATATATGTAATTTAGTTATTATTAATTTATATTGGTTGTTCATCCTCTTGCTAAACTCGTTTGTTTGACATACTCTACTTACTTCAGGGAGTTGATTTCTCCCAGACTCGTCAGGGATTACTGGATATTCAGACCGCTTAACTCTCTCTACTCGCGCAGTAGTTAACCAGAAGCGGGACTGTCCTCAGTCGTTCAGGTGGTTAGCCTCAGTTCTCGGATATCCGACCATAATGATTTTACCAGAAATAGAGTTTGATTAAATGGTTGGTACTTTGTTAGTTTCTCTAGCTGTTTTGACTGTGCCTTCGCCACCACAGGTTCTTAGTTTTGACCTTCTCGTACTCTTTGCCTCCAAATGATTTCTCTAGCCTACGAAGTAGAGGGTCAGGTACTAATCCAAGCTTAACACAAAGTCGCCCTGAAACGGCGAGGCTTTAAAGCCTGTTTTTCGGTAAAACTGTTAACATTACGATCTTTTGTAGAAGTATCTTGGACTCCCATCCCAGGGTCAAAACCGCGCTTTATCTCAGTCAATTTTATTTGTTTAGCTTGGAGAGCTGTTTCTAGAATCTCTACAGCTTTATGCGGATTTCCATGACCACAAAAGAATAAGTCAGCAGCAAAGTAACCTAACTCAGGCCATGTATGGATGGCAATATGAGACTCTGCTAGTGTTGCCGTCGCAGTAACTCCATGAGGACTAAACTGATGAACACATAAATCTATGAGGGTTGCTCCTCCTGCTGTAATTGCATCAATTAAAGAGCAACGGATACGTTCAGAATCGTTGAGCAGTTCTGCAGGGGACTGCCAGGCATCAACGACTAGATGGGTTCCCAATTGTTTCATTCTACGCGGTTATACCTCCACCCGATTAAAGTCTCAAATTTATTAGTTTATCACAAAACTTTTGTATTTTTGAATTATGAGTAATTCATGTAACCACTTTTGGAGAATTTAGCTTTTTAGCTAGACTTGCTCCATAAATCTAAATCTATATCTATTTTAACTCTATCTGTGAGTTGAACCATTTGGCATAATTGCTTCTTTTAAGCAAACGTCCTCAAGAGCAGAAAGATTTAAACTAGACCCAATCAAGTTAGCACCACACAGGCAAGCTTCTTTTAAATCAGCACCTTTGAGAGATACTAGCAATAAACCGGAACCGTAAAGATTAGCTTTCTGTAAATTAGCACCTCGCAAATCAGCTTCCAATAAATTTGCTCCTGAGAGATTGGCCGCTTTCAAGTTAGCACCTCTTAAGTTAGCTTTTTTCAAGTCAACAGCTCGCAGGTCTGCTTGTTCAAGATTAACACCATTGAGATTAGTATTGCTAAGATTTGCTCCTTGTAGATTAACCCCACTCAAATTTGCTCCACTTAGATTAGCATTGCTCAGGTTTGCTCCTTGTAAGTCTGCCTCAATTAAGTGAGCAGCGCAAAGGTTGGCCTCTACCAAAGTTGCTTCTATTAAATCTGCCTTGATTAATTTTGCACCACTGAGATTTCCTCGTTGTAGATAAACTCGAATTAGACTTGCCTGATTTAATATAGTGCCACTTAGATCTACCTCACTCATAATTGCCCGATTCAAAGTGGCCTTAGTTAAGTCTGCGCCACTGAGAATAGCACGACTGAGGGTAGCTCCTGTTAGGTTGGCTTCAATCAGTTTTGAGCCATTCAGTAAACAAGTTCCGACCATGCTAGTGCCAATCAGAATAGCTTCTGTTAAATCTGCTTCTGAAAAAATAGCCCCACTCAGAATTACTCCACTTAAATCGGCTTTAATAAGAGTGGTTTTAGTAAAGCTCGTAGCGCTCAAATTAGCTTCAATTAACTTAGCTTCAGAAAGATTAGCATTACTAAAATTTGCACCAACTAGATTAGCTCCAATTAGTTTAGTTTTAGCTAGGTAAGAATTTTTTAAACTAGCATTACTTAAATCACTTCGATTCAGGTTAGCTGCACCTAAATTCACTGCAACTAGGTTAGAACCTTGAAAATCTCTTTCTCCCTTTGAGTGTCTAATTAATAGTTCATTTGCACTTAAAAGCTCGCTGACATTCATAAAATAAATCTGTTAATTGATCTAGATTTTTGTTTATTTGCTTGATTTCCTGTTAATTGCCAAAAAAAGTTTATAAGGGTTAAAGGATTCTATATTTGGTTAAACTTTCAACAGAAATTATTTTTTGTTAATGCTAAACAAAGTTTGTCGGCGCAGCCCTCATCTGGGATGTCCTAGTGGTCTGTCAAAATATTATTGACGGGTTTTATCCCCCCTAACTACCCTTAAAAATGAGGGAATTAGAAAAAAGCTATGGACAGTATTAATTTTACAGACCACTAGTTTGAATAGGTTCATCAGTCTTGGATAATAGAACTTTACTCCATGACTAATTACTATTTGTTGTATTGATTGTATTGATCAAATTACAGGAGTTATTTGCTGGCATCCTTGTAGTCTAGAGACCCTTGTGTGGCTGCGGGTCTGTTCAGCTAGTGTCACCTCCCTGATAGTTCGTGGGACAACTAGATTGCAGGTTATTGTTATTATTAAGCTGCACAATAATTAAGCTATCAGGTTCGTCTGAAGCTGAACCTTGAGTATCTGATGTTTTTATACTGCATTTATTGCTTATATCTATTTGATCCATCAGTGCCTAATTTTTTTGAAATTGGCTGCTTCGTTAGTAAAAATGATAGCTGACAATTGACGATTAGACAAATTTTTGTTAGAGCAGTCTGAAATCTTTATACTTAAAAGATTTTAATTGACAAAAAGTTTTTTTTATGATATTGTAAAAAGAATTAGGGTTTGCTGAATAAAGTCTTTTTGATGGAGGAGGAGACAGGAGACAGGAGACAGGAGACAGGAGAAATGGAAATTTAGAGGAAGTTAGGAGTAAGAATTGTCCCTAAATTTTTCTGCCCAACTATGAGCCTAAAATACGCTCCTTTTTGAGCGTGAAGAGCTGAAAACCAAGTACTTTTTTCGCCCCCAAAAAGGCTAAAATCTTTATCTGTCAATGCTTTTAGATTTAATCAGCAAGCCCTAATTAAGAATTTAAAGTATGCCTGATATCAAGTCTAATTGAATAACCTCTATAAAGCTTGCTTCTTCAAATATAAATATATAGATACCTTATATACAACGTCTTTACGTCATAGTTAATGAATGTGACTCTATGGGGAGTTACACATTTCCCAGTTATCAATGCTATATATAGTGTGTTACTATAGTTTTTGTTTACTACATACAGTATTTTTGCGTAAGTTATATTAATATTAATCTTAATCTTAATTCTTGTCTTGTTTTCTATTCACTTAAAACTCCAAAACTCTCTACCTTATTTAAGTAGAAAATTGCTGTAAAAGAGTTGAGGCAGCAACAAATAGACAATAAAATTTGTTAAAAATCCACAAAAAGTGTTATTATAGAAGTTTTTCAGAATATTGTAGACGTGACTGCAAAAGTTGAGTTAGGGTTTCAATTAACTATGACAACACAAGTATTGCCGAAAGTAAATAGTCTTGGAGACTGGGCATCCTTAGCTTTTGAAAAGCATTTTCAGAAAACCCTCAGACACGAACCAGAGGTACTCAAAGATCAAGACCCAGAGGAACTACATCAAATGCGTGTGGGTATGCGTCGCTTGCGCTCTGCTGCTCAAGGTTTTAGGCCAGTTGTCACTTTGCCAAAAGCAGCTCAAGATCAAAAAATTGGTAAAATTGCTCGTTGTTTAGGGGGTTTAAGAGATTTAGATGTTCTTTTAGAAGCGCTTCAAAATCGCTATCAACCAAATTTACCTCCTCAAGAACAGGCAGAGTTAGAGAAGGTTATGCAGCAATTACGAAAACAACGTCGTCAAGCTTTTAAAAAAGTACGAGGAATACTTGGAAATAAGAATTATCTAATGTTGAAGCAGAAATTACAGGAATGGTTGGATAAGCCAATTTATACAGATATTTCTCGCCTGCCTATTCAAGAGGTATTACCAGATTTATTATTACCTGAAGTTAGTCAATTACTGCTTCATCCTGGCTGGTTGGTTGGTATTGAAACAGAGGATTTAGAAACAAGTGATAATCAGGATTTTTTACTACAAAAAACTAATTCCAAGCATCAAGTTGTCAAAATAAATAATGATGTTTCTTTTATAAGTATTAGCGATAAAGATGAGGAAAATCTACATAGTCTGCGTAAAGAAGTAAAGCGGGTTCGTTACCAGATGAGCTTGTTTACTGAATTTTATGGTCAGACTTATGAAGCTTATTTAAAAGATATGAAAGAAATTCAGGAATATCTGGGTGATATTCAAGATGGTGCTGTTTTAAGAGAATTTTTGGAAAAAGTTTTGCAATCTAAAATTGACAAAGTTCTTCCTACCTTAGAGAAGCAACTCCAACAAAATTGGCATCAAGCATGGCAAAAATGGCAGGTTTTGCAAAGACGATATCTTAATATTCAAGTTAGACAAAATTTCCGCTCTGAATTATTGCGACCTGCGATATAAATTCTGGTGTATTAGACTTCTTGTAGAGGTAAAAGAAAAAACAAAAAAAGAAGTGAATATTTAATTTTTACTTTTGCAAGAAGTTTATTTATCCAAAATTGGTAGTAGGTAAAGATTGAGTAAAAAGCAGAAAAGAAAATATGTATAGCAGTCGAAGCAAAGTTTAGGACATATTAAAAGCTTAAAACTCAGACAATGAAAGATTTTTCGCTCTTTCGGTCCTCTCCTAGATAGATAACTAAGCCCCTTCTTCCTTCTGCTATAAAATTTATCTCATCTAAAAAAAATGATGCTTGTTTATCCTGCCTTACTGAGTGGGATTGAATGATGATAAAAAAAGTTTAACCTATTACTAATCTTTTAATTACCTAATCTTTACTTTGTGAGGATAGTCTGAGTACTATGTATATAAAACCAGTATATGTAAACTGGAATGTATAAATATGGCTCAAACTTCTAGAGCAACTATAGAAACTAATAATTACAATACAAGTTCTGAACGTCATCTACACTTTTTTAATAAAGGAGAAACAATACCTTTAATGTCGCAAGGTGTCTGGCAAATTTGTCAAGGTTTAGTGCGACTCAGTACTCTTTATCCAGTAGGCGAAGAAGGTCTACTCGGATGGGTTGGACCTTCTATGTGCTTTGGTAGTTGTTTTTCCCACTTGCAGACTTATCGGGCAAATGCTTTGTCAGATGTTTGTCTAATGTGGTACACAATGATCGAGATAGAGGCTTCCCCAAAATTAGCCCAAGAATTGTTACCTCAATTAGGAAGACGATTTCGGCAAACAGAGGCCTTGTTAGCGATTGTTGGACAACGACGAGTAGAAGACCGTCTCCATCAGTTATTATTATTGTTGAAGCAAGAATTTGGCCAGCCAGTGACTGATGGTACTCGGTTGAGTATTCGCTTGACTCATCAAGATATTGCTGGTGCAATTTGTACAACGCGAGTAACTGTCACGAGAATTTTGGGAAAATTACAACAGCAAGGATGGCTCAGTAAAGATAAAGATCGTCATCTGATATTAAAAAATGAAGCTTTTGCATACTCATCAGATTTATTTGGATTTGTCAGTAACAATAATCACTAAACTTACTCTAATAAATTATAGCGCTAGGGAATAGGGAATAGGGAACAGGGAACAGGGAACAGGGAACAGAGAATAGCAAAATGTAAAAGGGTTTTAACATTGAAAAATGTCCTAACCAGTTCTTGTAGTGCTATATTAGGAATCTCCACAAATCAAAAATAAAATCAATTATCATATCATGTCCGAACGCAATTGTTTGTGTAAACCCAAGCATGAATATATGATTAAATTTAAGTTTTTTCTTGCTCTTAACTTTAGCCTTCCGGCCTCTTCCCTCTTCCTTCTTCCTTCTTCCTTACTTTAGCTATACAATACCGATGCTACCGGACATGATATCACACAGAAATTATCAATTATTTCCCCTCCTGGGAGGGGTTAGGGGTGGGTTCCCTACTGCTTACTGCCTCTTTTCTGGAGATATCTATTGCACATAGCGTTGTCTTCGTAAGCGACGTTCTTTCAAGATTAAAACATCTGCCTGATTTTCTTCTCTAGCTACTCTAACTAATAATCCAGCTAGCGACAAACTACCAATCATTGAACTACCGCCATAGCTAAACATTGGCAATGGTAAACCTGTAGTTGGCAGTATCCCAGTCGCAACACCTATATTTAAGAAAGACTGACCTACTAAAGCTATCATTACTCCAATGGCTACAAGTTGATGTGCCATTCTAGTAGCTTTTAAGGCAACTCTCAAAGCAATAATACTGTATATAGCTAATAATATTAACAGTAATAAGGCTCCCACAAAACCAAACTCTTCAGCATAAACAGAAAATATAAAGTCACTATATGGAATAGGAAGAAAATGTAGCTTTTGCTGAGATAAACCGAAACCGCTGCCCCAAATATCTCCAGAAGCGACTGCTAGTAAACTTTGAATTAACTGATAACCATCCCCCATTGAATCTGCCCAAGGATTTGTAAAAGAAAGAACTCGCCTCCTCTGATAATCATTAATGCTGACGCTAATGGTAGCTAAAAGAAATCCAGCTAAAGCAATACCTCCAAGATAAAAGTAAGGTAGTCCTGCAGCAAAGGCAATAAACCATAGAATCATACCGCATAAGGCGGTGGTACTTAAGTTTGGTTGCAGTAAGATGGATGCTAGGATTAGAGAAAAAGTACATAACCAAGTTATCCTCACTAACCAAGTCAAGCGATTCCATTTACTATACAAATGAGCTGCTTGCAGCACCAAAAAAGGTTTCATTAGTTCAGATGGTTGAATAACTACTGGGCCTAAAGATATCCAGCGAGTTGCACCATTAATTGTAGTTCCTATTCCTGGTACCAGGGTGAGAAATAGTAGAGTGAGTATTAAAATTATGCCTATTTTGGCAGTTTGCAGCATAGTAGATAAGCGGGTATAAACAATTATATTAAATCCGATCGTTCCTACTAAAGCCCATATTAACTGCCTTTTAAAAAAGTATAGACCATCTCCATATTCTGTTGCACCACTGGAATAGGAGGCGGAAAACAATACTACTAAACCGATAAATAACCAGAGGAATGTGAACCATCGCAATAGTCTAGCTTCTATAGTCCATGTTTGGACTTTGGGGTCGAAAAAGGGAATGAGATAACGTAAATCCATATTATTTTTGTTACGCTTTTGTTGCGTGTTAGGTGTTAGGTGGTAGGTAAATTTTTCTCATCTAAGGCGACAATCTTAATTAATTTACTGTTTATTTTGTGTCTAGAATTTTTTGATAAATGCGATCGCAGCGTTTGGTTTCTACACCAGTTGTTAAGTGATAACCGCTACTTTCATATAATTTAACAGCTTCTTGCAATACTGTTGCTGTTTCTATCCAAATTTCTTGAAATTTACATTCTATAATTTTGTTTTCTAATTCTTTTAATAAAAATTTTCCTAAACCTTGATTTCTGACTTCTGGCAATAAGTACATCTTTCTAATTTCGGCTGCTTTATTACCTCGTGAAATTGGATAATATGCGGCAGTGCCTAATATTTTTTCTTGTTTTTCTATTACCCAAAATTCTCCTCCTACATTTTGATAAAATTTTTCTACTTGTAAGACATCTCGATCTGCATCTTTGGGTTCCCAGTTTAAACCGTATTCTGCCAGAACAGAACTGATAATATTTGCTACTATTTGACGGTCATCTGGTTGCCAATTTCTAATTACAAAATCACGATAATATTTTTTCATAATTTAAGAAGGTTTTAGGTAGAAGGTTTTAGATGGTAGGTGGTAGGTTAAAGGTTTTATAGTAATCTTAAATGATTTGTCAAAAATCAAAGGATATATAAAAATTCTCAAACTTTTACCCCTGTTACCTGTTGCCTAAATTCAAAGATTTGTTTACCTGCAATTGAAATAGAATTCCTATAAGCAAATACCACATTGTTTATTTTTAATTTTCAAACAAATAATATCATGTCTGGTAGCATCGGTATTGTATAGCAAAGGTAAGGAAGAAGGAAGAGGGAAGAGGAAAGAAGAGAGAGGAAGGCTATTGAGCAAGAAAAAAATCTAAATTTCCTGTAGATATTCACCCTTAGGTTTACACAAACGATTGCGTTCGGACATGATATAAATTATCAAGATACACATTAGTAATCTTGATTGAACAAAGTAAAAAATAAATTACCACGCCACCTAATATTTAATACAATTTCTCAAAAATAATACTATATTTATGCCAGACTTTAATGATTAAGTAATTAGTAAAATTCAATAATTTTTTGAGAGATTATTAGCCAGTAGGTGTGTATTATTCTGATGTTTACTACTTCCCTACCTCTTTAGGTGCGTTAACGATAGTTATGCGAAGCTAACGGCCGTTCACCCTTTAAAGTCATATTCATATAAACACCCTCATAAGAGCTGAGAGCTGAGAGCTAAAAGCTGATAGCTAGTTAACTATGAATGCGTGGTTCGGGATGTAAATTGCTCAGAATTTCACTTTCAAATATTGCTAATTCCTCTAATCTTTCCTCTACTTTTTCTTGTTCAAAATAAGTTGTGGCTAAAATCCAATATATTCCATAATGTCTGGCTTCAGATGCCATTAAACTACGATAAAATTTTGCTAACTCTGGTTCTGGACAGTAATCTGCAAGTAATCCTAAACGTTCGTGACTTCGAGCTTCAATTAAACAGTAAACTAATAATAAATCTAACATTCTTTCAGGTTCATTCCGTCGCACTTTACTATTTAAAGCTGCTCCATAAGGAGGAGAATTTAGAGGAGCTAATGGAATATTACGGCGTTCTAACCATTGGTTTACTTGCTCAAAATGTTCTAATTCTTCTCTGGCAATAGCCGTTAATTTTTTGATAAGTTTCGTACTTGAAGGATAGCGAAACATTAAATTTAAAGCTACTCCTGCTGCTTTTCGTTCACAGTGAGAATGGTCTAATAATATAGTGTCTAGATTGGCGATCGCTTGTTCTATCCAAGCTTGTGAAGTTGGTTGTTTAATATATTTAATGGTTGGTGTTTTTGTTAGTTGCATATTTATTCCTTGTGTTCATTTTTATAACGTTCTTTTGCTGTTTTTTTAAGATTAGCTGCAAGGTCTGGATAATTTTCTAACACTTTTTTCAAGTCATCTTTTTCTAAAATAAATAATTCACAGTAAGTCAATGTGATGATTGATGAAGTACGTCGTTGTTCATATACTAGAGCAATTTATCCAAAAAATTTACATGCACCCATATTCCTGTATATAATACCAGTTTTTTCTGAGAATGCTTGTACTAAACCACGTTTAATAAAGTGCATTTCATAACCCCAATTTCCTTCTCGAACTATATATTCATTAGGTGGTAATATTTCATGCTTTAAAGCCATTACTATTTCTTCAAAAAAATCTGTAGTTGCTCCTCGAAAAATAGGCACTTTTTCAATTACTTCTTTGTGCAGTTCTAATGCTAATTTCATTCTTAAAGGTTCTGGTAATTCTTCGAGTATGTGGTAATCTCTAATATCGTGATTTTCAATCCATCTATATTGATAGTAATCTCTAATTTTTTGTTGTAACTTAGGGGAAATTTTGTTTTCTCGCATATAGGTTTGAATTTGCCCTAACTTTTCTCTATATCTGGCTTTTGTAGCATCTAGGTTAGAAATTAATGAAGATACATTGCCAACAATATAAGCATACATAGATATTCCTAAAAACATAACTACCAAGGTAAATATTATTTCAATTTCAGTAGTGGGAATAATATCTCCATATCCTACAGTAGTCAGAGTTGTAATTGCCCAATAAAGGGAATTAATATACTGAGTTCTTATACTTGCTGATTGTAGGGAATTTCTAATCAACCAAGAATTTTCAGCGTTAGGTTCCCAACTACCGATCATAAACCAGATACAAGCTACCCAATGAGTAATTAAAATAATTAGTATCACTAATTTATACATTCTAATCAAGGTAGGGTTAATATTTACATTAGTTTCCCATCTGTTAAAAATCCGATAAAATTGAGGTAGTCGAAATAAACGAGGGAATCTCAATAAAGCAATAATAAATAGTGATTTGGGTGCAAATATTCTGGCAATTAAATCTCCGGGAATACTAGCTACTAAATGTCTTGAAAAGAGTCGATTTCGATAACGTTGAGCGATATTTTTTTTGTCTTGAATATATTCTCCATACTCAAAGTAGCCAATATGAAATCGAATACATATATCAAGAATTAAAATTACATCTCCTATAATGTCTAATATAACCCAGAAACTATCAAATTTATTTTTAAAAGCAATTCTAAATGGAACTATTAAAGCATTATAAATAGTAATGAATACAATTAATACTTGCCAGGATCTAATAAATTTACTATCGGGATGAAGTGTGGGAATTTTCACTTTATTTTTGTTAAGTAATTATAGTAGGGAACAGTTCAATAATTAATAATTAATAATTAATAATTAACAATTACCTCTCCTTGAAAAGAAGAGGATTGACGCGGAGCGTGAAAATTTTTTCTTCTCTTGGTCGATTGGGTATGGCTCTGAAACCTAGCTATCTTACTCTTCGGGAAGCTACACAACGACAACTTTTTTTTCCTTTAAAGGAGAGGCTTTAAACTTTAATTATTCGGTAACAAGTAACAGTGGAAAGAATATTTCCCCGTTTAAGATTTATTATCTGCATAAGTCTTAACCAACCCATTCTTTTCTACAGTAAAATTAATCAGTAAAAAAGGCAATAGACAGAAGAGAGTAATACGGTATATGCATCAAACTCCCCACCAATTTATCAGCCACCAAATTTTTATGTTGCTGAAAATATTAACTAACTAGAATAAAATAATTTTTTATCTATTTTTATTATTTGTTTTGATTTCCAATAAATGGAATAAGTATCATAGTTTTCCGATTGTATTATACATATCTTGAGCAAATTTTTTCGGGTTCCATAATGGCGCTAAATTTTCTAGCTCTTTAGATTTAACTAATTTATCGACAAATTCCTGACGTAAATGAGGATTTTGACCTAATTTTACACCCCAATCAATATATTCATTCCATGACCATGCTACGCCGAATTTAATATCTAAACTTTGTAAAAAAGAATAACCCATTCTAGATAAAAATTGTTCTCCGGCAAGGGTGATAACTGGTAAATTAAACCATAAAGCTTCTAAGGTATGAGTACCACCATTATAAGGATAAGAATCAAGCATAATATCTGCTAAAGAATAGATGCTTCTATGTTCTTCTTCTGTGGGAAATCTTTCTATAAATTTAATCCGATGAATACTTACACCCTCAGCTTTACAAGCTTGATGATAAGCAGATTGAAATACTTCTATATCTCCTAATGCTTTATGAATTAAAATACTATTAGGAACTTGCTTCAAGATAGCAATTTGTGCTTTGACTAAATCTCGGTTAAATTTTCTCCCTGGTGCTAAACAAAGATAAACAATTTGGTCTAAACCTATCCTTTGAGACTTTCTTAAATTAGCTCTATTTGTTTCTATTCTTTGAAAACCAGAAGTTGCTACAAACGAATTTGGCATCCTCACTAATTTTTCTATATAGTATTTATCTCGGTCTTGAGGGTGAGTATATGAATCGCATAGAAAATAATTATTCTCAGATATATAAGGAGCATCAAACCCTAACCAAGATATACAAACAGGTGCAGGTTTATGATATAAAATCTCTGTATTAATTGGTAAACTCAAAGAATCTAAATCTATCAATATATCTATTTTATCTTGCTGAATTTCCGTAATAATTTCTCGGACATCGACGCTTCCTTGAGGATATTTTTTCGGTACATATAATTTAGTAACAGCTTGGCTAAATTTTTGAGTTTGGTCATCTGCTTTGAGACGTTCTGTTGGATATAAATATATTTCTGTATTTAATTTTCCTAACTCTCGGATAATATCAAGGCTACACCAACCGATAGAATGTCGATTAAAATGACTAGATATGAAGCCAAATTTTAATAGATGTTTATTGTCAAAATTAACAGGAGTAGAAAAATGATTATTTTGAGGCTTGAGGACAAATTGTGTATAAATTTTCGATACCGATCTGTAGAGGTCAGAGTTAACTTGAATATTATCTCTCAAGTAAGGAACGCTGAAAAGAAAATTTCCATATAAAGCCTTTATATCGACTACTTTTTTGACAATAGTCATATCCTCTTTCAATTTAGCTTCAAGGTCAAAAAATCTATCTTTAGCAATTTCATTTAAGCCAGATATTTGATAAGTGCTAATCAAATATATCCCAGTCATAATCGGATCTATTTCCCCACATTCCTGATAATAGTTAGTGACTGCTTCCCTGGCAACTACATAATTATTACCATCCCGAAGAATGCCACATAAATGTTGATGTGCTGTAGCATAATTAGGCTGAACTTCAATCGCTTTTTTCAGATATTTAATAGCCTCAGAAAACTTACCTTGACTTCTAAAAATTATGCCAATTTGACTATAAGCTTCTGCTAAATTTGGATTCAGTGTAATTGCCTTTTGCCAACTATCAATAGCTTCATCTAACTTTCCCTCTTCAGCTAACTTATATCCCTGACTTAAATTAACCTCAAACCCACCCAAATTAGGATTTAATTTTAAAGCTTTTTCTTCTGAGGCGATCGCTTCGTCTAACTTGCCCAGTTGCTGCCAAACTTTGGCCAAATTCCAATAAGCAACGGCCATATCTGGTCGTAATTGAATCGCCTTCCTGTAATAAGCGATCGCCTCATCCAGCTTTCCCTGACGAAAAAACATACTGCCCAGGTTAACATGAGCCTGGGATAACTCAGGATTAAGTTCTATGGCCCGATAATATAGATTAATTGCTTCCGAAATTTTACCTTGGGCTTGGATAATATTTGCTAGGGTGACATAAGTAGAGGCCCAATTCGGTTGTAGATTTAAAGACTGACGACAACAAGCGATCGCCTCTGATAAATGTCCCTGGGCATAATAAAGTTCTGCTTGTGCTGTTAATGCCTCAGAATTTGGAGTTTGTGAATGGGGAAGACTCGAAGAAATATTCATTGGAAAAAAAAGTCTATGCTATCTAATTAAAAGTTAAAATTTATCATATTTTGTACCTGAGTAGGACGAGAGAATATAGGTCTTTCCTCTAAGGTGCAATATTTGAGTTATCCTATGTTTAGTTTTGGGTAAAAATATTTGATATAGCGATCAGTTATCATCTAGAATCAAAACTTTTAACTGTAATGTTTTGAAGTTTCTTAGCTTTCTTAATCTGAATGCGTAGTGCTATAACTAATATGAAATAGGTTAATATTTGCTACAGATAATTTATCAATAGATAGAGAGATGGGGAAATAGGGAAAGTCATAAATAGCATAATTACTTGTATTTCATATCAACTTGCTGTTTTAATATTTCCCTCAATTTTCAGCCCTAAAGCTGATAATAAATGTAGTATTATTTTTGGTATTTAATATTCAATCAGGAAGATTTCAATGATAGGAAAAAATTACATCAACTTCAACCAAAAATTAAATTTCAATCTCAAATAATTCTGGAAATTATTTCATTAATTTTGGTATAGCATTCAGCATTCAGCTAGAGCCAAAAATTTTAACTGTAAAGACTCTTTCAATGATATAAAAAAAAATTGCATCAACTTCAGCCAAAAATTAAATTTCAATCTCAAATAATTCTGAGAATTATTTCATTAATTTTGATATAGCATTCAGCATTCAGCGATAGTCAAAACTTTTAACTGTAATGTTTTGAATTTTTTTAGCTTTCCTAATCTTAATGCGTCGTGCTATAACTAATATGAAATAGATCATCGTTCGAGAGATAGAGAGAGCTGGAAAGTCTTAAATAGCAGAATTACTTGTATTTCATATCAACTTGCTCTTTTACTATTTCCCTCAACCTTAATCCCCAAAGCTGATAATAAATGTAGTATTATTTTTGGTATTTAATATTAAATAAGGAAAATTTCAATGATTGGAAAAAATTTGCATCAACTTCAACCAAAAATTAAATTTAAACCTCAAATAATTTTGGGAATTATTTCATTAATTTTGACAGTAGGAATCCCGATTTTTATCGATCATAAAATTCCTGTTCAAGCACAAACAGAACAAAAATACGAAGAAAAATTATTTGAAACAGCTCTAGCTTTTACTCTATATTTTGAAGGTGGATTTAGTAATCATCCAGCAGATAAAGGTGGTCGAACTTACAAAGGAATTTTGCAAACTGAATATAATTCCTATAGACGAAGACGTGGTTTACCAACATTAGATGTTACACAAATGTCTGATACCGAACTGATGGAAATTTATCAAAGTTATTGGGATAATAGTAAGTCAGCTACAATGCATCCTGCTCTAGCTGTAGTTATGTTTGATACGGCAGTTAATTTTGGTATTAATAACTCAGTAACTTTTCTACAACAAGCTTTAGGATTACCACAAACAGGTATATTTGATGCTGTTACTAAGTCAGCATTAGCAGAAGGTAATAATCGAAATACAGCTCTTCAAATGATTAATGAAAGAATTATTTATCGTTATAAAAGAGTGCAGGAAGATTCGAGTCAGATGGCTTTTTTTCATGGTTGGTTAGCTCGTGATTATAGTTTGTGGGGCTATGTAGAAAAGCTCAAAGATCGTTGAATAAGGAAGAAGGAAGAAGGAAGAGGGAAGAAGGAAGAGGGAAGAGGGAAGAGGGAAGAGGGAAGAAGAAAGCAATATTGATATGCGGAATCTAATACCAATTTGATAAATGGTTGTTACAAATGATACAAGTAAGAAACGAAGAGGTAAATATTGAAAAAAAGGTAAAAAAGATAGATATAACTATCTCAAATTAACTGAAACAGCTATTTTGAAGCGTATCCGATAAATATCTACCTTTTTGTAGTATCCTTTTTTTTTATTGGTATTACACTATTTACTGGCAATAGAAATTATATTACTCCGAAGCCAACGGATTGAATATAATACCCCACCGTCTATACGGTGTTGACAATTGGTTTGGAATCCCCATCTACTTCTTCCTTCTTCCTTCTTCCTTCTTCAAGAATTTAAGGACACAGGAACATGATGATGAGTAGTATTATTACCATTACCACTATTATTATTATTTAATTTGACATAATGACTAATAAGCTGAGTCAGATGAATGAAAGTCTGAATATCAATTTGACGTGATAATAACATTTCTCGATACTTATTTTCTAAATTTTCCAGCTTATCCTTAACTTCTTCTGGGCATACTTCCGACATAGATTGCCATTCATCAATTAATGCTATGGTATTTTGAATATCTTTCTGATTTTGTTTTTCTTGCAAAATTCGGCATTCTTCTACAAACACCTTTGTCATTTCTTCTAACTTTTCATAAGCTTCTTTAGGTAAATCTCCTTCAATCAACATTGACCTATGTTGGTGCCTTAATTCTTCTACTTCTTTAAGAGCTTGAATTGGATTTTCTTCTAAATTTAAACTAATCTCACTGAGAGCTAAACGGCTATTTTTAATCATATTGAGACACTGTTTATGACGCCACATTCGCAATAAAAATCCGATGATACCTGTAGATATAACAATAATTATACCTGCCTGTAAATCTTGGTTTTCCTCTAAATAGCGCATCCAAACTTGTCTGGGGTCGCCTTGCTCAAATGCTTGCTGAGAACCAGGATGAAGATATACCAATCCACTCTGTAATAAAGAGCGAGCATTTCCGTTAGCAAGTTCTGGGTAAAATAATGAGTATTGTCGAGAAGATGAGATAATTGACCAAGTTAAAAGAGCAATTTTTTCTTTGCTGACATCAGGACGAGTTACTAAAGCAGCAGCAGTAGAAATGGTAGGTAAATCTTCCTTAGGTATTGGTGGTAGAGGAATATAACTACCTTTCGGCATGGTTGCACTTTGATATGATTCTGGAAATTGAATAGTTAAGTAGTTAATAAAGGCAGTTGATATCGGAACTAACCTGAGCAAGGGAGGTGTTGCTAACTCTGCTTGAATTTTTTTACTGCTTCCCACCGGACCAACATAGACGAAAGCATCTATTTCTTTCTGTTTCAGTTTATCCAATCCTTCTCTGATATCAATATCCGCTTCAATAATGTTTAGATTTGTGGCACTAAATAGTCGTCTAGCAGTGAAGTAAATACCGCTTTCCGGAGCGCCAAAAACGACTCGCTTTCCGTCAAGGTCGGTAAAAGTATTGATTTGTGAGTCAGATTGTGTAATTAGATGTAAATATTCATGGGCAAGAACAGCTATTGTTTGGACTTTGCCCATTTTCATTGCTTCACTGGCGACATCTAGTTGAACTAGGGCAAGGTCTGTTTCTCCATTGAGTAGACGTTTGAGGTTTTGTTGCGAACCGTAGGAATCATAATTATCATGGACGGTTATTTTCCCTACTTCACGAGCTGAAATTACTATTTGCCTGCCTATGTTTTCATAAGCACCTCCATTAGCACCAGTAGAAAGGGTTAGACTGTGGCGTTGAGTAGTGCAACTCGTTAATGCGATCGCCCATAAAAATATACCTCCTATTCCGATTAATTTACTAGGTAGTTTGCGATGAGGATATATAGCAGTTGATAATTTCGTAAATATATGCAATTTTTGATCTCCTTAAAAGGAAAAATTTTATGCCTAGAATAATGCGATGATTTATACTTAACTATTAATATGCGCGACTACTAATTTTTTAATCCAACTGTAATTGTATCATGCCCACTTAGAATTATCGGCCTAAAAATATCTCGTTTTTGGCTCAATAGAAGGAAAAAGGAAAAAGGAAGAACCAAAAAATCTTGCGTTGTCTGAGTTTTAAGCTTTTAATATATCCTAATCTTTCCTTCCACTGGTATCAAATAGGATGATCCATAGAACGTACCCACAAAGATTTATTGAATTTTGCTAAATAGACGAAAAAAAAGTAGGACTTTACATCCTACTTTAAAAATAGTGTCGCCGATGCGTGGGTATGACTTGACACTTATCCAAACTATTTAAGCTTCAGCAATTGCGACATTAGCTTCTTGAGTTACTGGATAAACGCTCACTTTTTTCCGACTTTTACCTTTTCTTTCAAAAGTCACCACACCCTCAATTAAAGCAAATAAAGTATAGTCAGTACCCACACCAACATTATTGCCTGCATGGAATTTACTACCACGTTGCCTGACAAGAATATTACCCGCTTTAACAACTTGACCGCCAAAACGTTTAACACCTAATCTCTGGGAATTAGAGTCGCGACCGTTACGAGTACTACCAGTACCTTTCTTATGAGCCATGATTTCCTCCAAATTTTATTATGTATAATAACTTCTTTACTTATTCTGCCTGATTTTCTGGTTTTTCTTCAGATACAGTTTCAACTTCTGCCGTAGTCTCGGAAACTTCCTCGCTAACAGTTTCTACTGACTCTGGAATTTCTGTAGCTTCAGTTGCCGTTTCTGTAACAGTTTCACTTGCTTCTGAAGTTACTGTTGTCGCTGAAGTTTGAGATTCTCCTGCTGCTAATATTTTGCCATTAATACTTATGGAGTCAATCATTAGACGAGTAAGTTCTTGGCGATGTCCCCTTTTTTTCCGAGTTTTCTTTTTAGGCCGCATTTTGTAGACAATAATTTTTTTGCCCCGCAAGTGTCTCATCACAGTGCCTTCTACAAGAGCGCCTTCTACAAGAGGTTGACCAATATGAACTTCTTCCTCATGTTGAACTAGAAGCACATTATCTAGAGAAACTTGATCTCCCTCTGCTGCTTGTAGAAGGTCAATATCGTAAAAGCGACCTGCTTCTACCCTCAGTTGTTTTCCACCTGTTTCAATAATTGCGTAACTCATTAAATTTGTGTTGATAGGTTTGCCGTACAGGTAGCTGGTTCTAACGCTAATACCTGAAAGTGGTATTGTAGTTAGTTAAAATGGGCAAATGCCTTGATTTATTTACCAGCTTTTATTATGTCTGAACCTGGTCCGAGCAGGATTTAGACACACAATCTCCAATTATCTCTGACAAACGTAATTTTTGTCAAGTAGCGGCTCATGGCTATTAGCTAGCGCATAACTACGTTAACGCCCCTACAATACAAATTGTATAATGATCTACGGAACTATATTACTCCGAAGCAAACAGATTTGATATTATATCAAATTCCCTCGGGTTCGGTATAAAAAAATGTCCCAATCGATGCGCCATTGTCAAATCTTTCTCGATATTCTCCTCCTGGGAGGGGTTAGGGGTGAATCCCCCTGTTGCCTGTTGCCTGTTGCCTGTTGCCTGTTGCCTCCCATGTTAAAATCAATAACCACCACCGCTCAATATATCTCCAACAGCTTTACCTTCTAGTATACTAACCGCCCCTTCTAATAGCTTATCTTCGATATATGGTTTGGTAAAGTAACCCTTTGCACCCAACTCAAATGCCATTTCCATGTGTTTTTTTGCTCCACGAGATGTCAACATCGCCACAGGTAAAGTATTCAAATGAGAATCTTTTTGCATCCGAGATAATAACTCGAAACCATCCATCCGAGGCATTTCAATATCACAAAATACCAAATCACACGGTAAACCTGCACGCATTTTTTCCCAGGCATCCTTACCATCCCTTGCTTGTTCAACTCGATAACCAGCTTTACTAAATGTCATTGATAACAATTCACGCACCGTAATTGAGTCATCAACAATTAATACTGTTAACTCACTCTTTTGCTGTACAGGTAAAGATGCCTCATCTTCTTCGCTAGACGACCACATATTACCCTCATCTCGACGTAGTCTTCCTGTTGCCAAGTTAATTAGTTCAATAACATCCGCGATCGCGACAATATTACCATCCCCTAAAACTGTTGCTCCAGCAATACCGATAGGTTTAGGTATCGGACCCTCTAATTGTTTAATTACAATTTCCTTCTGTTGTTCTAAAACTTGATCGACTTGCACCGCCAAAAATATGCCAGCAGAAGCAGAGCGCAAAACAACAATTGAAATCATATCTTCCTCGGCATTAATACCATACACATTACCGCGACGGAGATGACGATTATAAACAAGCAGCTCTCGTAAGTGACGGAAAGGCAACTTTGATCCACGCCATTCTATATAGTATTGCCCATTTTCTTCTGCTTTAACTTCCTCCTTAGACACTTTAATCATATCCTCTACCCCATCCATCGGAAAAGCAATCCAAGAGCGATCGCTAATACAACATAATGCTTTTGAGATACTCAAAGTCAGAGGTAAGCGAATTGTAAATATTGTACCCTTACCAATAGTAGAGTCAATAGAAATAGTACCTCGAATTTCGGTTAAATTAGTTTTCACCACATCTAACCCAACTCCACGACCTGAAAAATTATCAGCCTTATCTTTTGTACTAAAACCCGGATGAAAGAGCAAATCATAAACATCAATGTTAGACATCCCTTTAGCTTGTTGTTGAGTAATTAGACCTTTTTCTATCGCTTTCTTCTTGACTTTTTCGGCATTAATTCCCGCTCCATTATCTGCCACCGAAATCACCGTTTGATTACCTTGGTGAAAAGCACGAATTGTGATTTTACCTTGACGAGACTTACCTGCTGCTAGACGTTGTTGAGGTGTTTCAACTCCATGAGTTATGGCATTATTAATTAGATGCTTCATTGGGTCAGAAAGCTTATCCTGAATCATTTTATCAATTAAGGTCTCTTTCCCTTCTACCTGTAAACTCACCTCTTTGCCACATTCCATTGAAATGTCTCGCACCGCACGAGGTAATAGTTGTACCGTCTGAGAAAAGGGTATCATTCTCGACCTAGTTAACCCTTCTTGTAATTGAGTTGTCACTTGTCGTAGCTGACGGGTTACTTGTTCTGCGTCATCAACCAGAAATTCAATGTCAGAAGAAGACTCTCGTACTCGGACTATATATTCTATGGTTTCCTGAGCCAATAAATGGAAAGGGGTGAAGTTTTCCACCCGGTCAAGATCGAGAGAGTCTTTAAACCCTTTTTGTGCTACTTTTACCACCGTACTTTCGGGCATTGTCGTAGTAGAATGATGTCCTTGACGATTGTCCCAAATTGCTCTTTCTAAAAGTGTTTTTTCATACAAGTCGTGCATTCGTTGTCCAGCATCACTGAGTAGCATTACCTGATGGAGCAGGTTATCTAGAAACTGGCGCATTCGTTCTTGACCTTGTTCTAAACTATTACGATTGACTACTAGTTCACCTACTAAGTTACTGAGATTATCTAGTTGCTTTGCAGGTACTTTGACTGTTTGTTCTGGAGGGCGTCTATTTCGGCGAGGAGTATTAGCAGTAGAAACCCCACTAGATTTATAAGTATCTATATTAGGAGTTTCTAATAATTTATCTAGGTCACTAAAGGGATCTTCTTCTGGTAGTTTTTTTGTGATACTGGCAGCTTCATGGATAGGAGGAGTTTTTTCTACAACTGCTATATTTGATTTGAGTTTTGAATTAATTCCTGTACCATTTAATAGTTTTTCTAGTTGTACAAAAATATTATTATTATCTAATTTTTCTCCATTTAGTATTGCTTCTAATTCAATAAATTCATATTCTTCTGATTCTATTTGATTTTTAGCTGTTAATTGTTGATTTTTTTCTGACTCTAGAGAAGTTGTTTCACTCACTACATCTTCTAACAACTTATTTAAGTCTACCGTTTCATCTACAGTTTCATGGTTTTCTACGGTAGGCCACAAATCTTCTATATTTACTGAAATTTCTGAATTTTCTTGAGGTTCATTATCGCTCTCAATTAAATTATCTAATGATTCATTAGAATCTAAGTTAATAAAATCTAGGTTTGGATCGTCGAATAAACTATTCAAATCATTGTTATCATCTTCCCAGTTTATCTGCTCCACATTGATTGATTTTTGTGAGTCTGACAAATCTACATCTTCTCGATCAAATCCTTTGGAAAAACTGGATGTCAAATCATCTGATTCTATTTGATTTTCTTGTTGTTCATTTACTGTGTCTAAATCTTCAAACAGTGCTTCTAAATCGGCTACTTTTGAGTTTAAATCATTTTTGGTTTGAATTTGGCTTTGATTATTTTCTACTTTTACATCATTTTTAATTTTTTTCCCTTCATCTTGGATTCCCAATAAATCACTAAAATCTTCATCTACCTGATATTTTTGGTTTATTTTTTTAGAAATTGATTTGATATTTTTTTGCAGATTATTTTTGGGTAAATCCACTTGTAAATCCCTGTCATTTTCATAGTTTTTTATATCTTCTAACTCTGTTAAATCTCCCTGATTTATAGCATTGAATAGGTCATCCAAATATTCTGTATGTTTTGCTTCACTATTATCTAGTTGTAAGTTAGTATTTTGCTTGTTAACATTACTTTTTTTTTGTAGTGTATTTTCTTTAGTGTTATTAAACAAATCTGACAAATCTTCCTCTACTGGAGTTAAAAAATTAGATTCATTATGATTTTTAATTTTGGATGATTGTACAACTTCATTAACATCAAATAATAAGTCAGACAAATCACTAGAATCATCCCTCTCAATTTCAGATATTTTTAACTCCCCTCCTTCCACATTACCTTGATCTAGTATTTCTTCTTCTTCCCAACTATAATCTAGTTCTGGTGTTTCTCCTTCAAATAAATCTGCTAAACTATTTAGTTCTGTTACTCCAACTTCTGGTCCTTGCCTTACTCCTTGTTTCTCTCCTATTAAGTCATAGTTATTATCATCTATATCCGTAGCTTCTAAGCTATTAAACCAGTTATTTATAGAGTCTCTTTTTTTAGTTAATATATCATTTTTGTTGTTTATTCTATCATTAATGTTAGTTTGGTCTTGTTGATTGTTTGTTTCATTTAACATATCTATTTCACCTATATTTTTGTTGAGATATTCTGCGTTTTTCGTTAAAGCTTTTAAATTTTTATCTATCACTATTTCTTGCTCTCGATTATCTATAATTAATTCTTCAGCTTGTTTCAAATTTTTAATTATGTTATGAGCAAGAGTATAGTATGTATTTTCCGTGTTAGCGATAGCTTTTTTAATCGCCTCTATTAATTTTAACCAATTTGATGAAACATGTTCTTGTCTGCCCTGACCTGCTAAAAAATCACATATATTTTTCAATTTATTCCTTGTACTGGCATCATCATTTTGCTTGAATAAAAGCAACATTTCTCGCATTTTTTCTGAGACTTCTGCCATAAAAAAACTTTGTTTGTCAACATTTAATTCTGGTATTTTTCCTATAGTTATTCCGTGAGTTTCTCCTGCTAAATCATCTAGATGTTCTTCTAACTCTTGAAATACCGGCTCTAATTTTTCTAGTTTAGTTTTTTCTTCCTTTTCTGTTAAAACAGAGTTGGAAAGTTGTTCTAATAAGTCTTGTAAAGTATCTAAAACACTTAAATATAAAGATTCTAATTTATTATCTACTTTAATGGAAGTTTCTCTCAGGATTTTAAAACTATCTTCTAATCTATGAGCAATATTTCGTACACTATTAATTTCTAACATAGCAGCCCCACCTTTAACAGAATGAGCCGCTCTAAATAATTCGTTTAATAGTTCTCGATCTGCTATAGTATTTGGTAAGTTTAATATTCCATGTTCTATAGTATTGAAGTGGTCTTTTGCCTCCTCAATAAAATAGCCCATAATTTTTTGTGTTTGTTCTGTTTGCATATTTTTTATAATTCTGGATTCAACGGGATATTTTTTCAACTACTAACTTTTGTTTTGCATCGATTGAAAAATATGCTGATAATTTATTTGTTCACATACGTTCATTAATATTTTGACTTTATTGATCTGCTGGATCTACTCGGAAACGTTCTACTGAAGTCAATAAATCTCGAGCAATACCCACTAAATTTTGTAGCGAGCTATAAACTCGTTGAGATTCTTGAGAAGTTTCTTGAGCTGTCAATTCTACTGCCTGCATCACCTTTGATACTGATTGAGCCACTTCATTTTGTTCTACTGTATCTGCAGCAATAGAACGTACTAACACATCAATTCTTGTTGTAACTTGAACAATATCTTCCAGAGACTGCTTTGCTTCCTCTGCCAACTCCGTTCCTTTAATAACATGCTGAGTTGCTTCTTCCATTCCAGTCATCACCCCTCCTGTTTCAGTTTGAATTTGCATCACTGTGTGTTCTATATTCTTAGATTCTTTAGCTGATTTATCTGCTAACTGTCTGACTTCATCTGCTACTACTGCAAATCCTTTGCCTGCTTCTCCTGCCCTAGCTGCTTCAATACTGGCATTCAATGCCAACAGGTTTGTGCGAGAGGCAATACTAGAAATTGAACCTACAATCTTAGAGATTTCCTGGGTAAACTCTGATAAACGCTTCACTCTTCGAGTTGCATCTGCCACACCTTCTCTGATTTGCAAAATACCAGCTACGGTACGGTCTACTGTCTCCCCTCCTTTCAATGCTAAAGCTGCTGCAGACCTTGCTACATCTTCAGTTTCGCGAGCGTTTTCAGCCACCCTTTGAATAGCATCGGTCATTACTTGCACAGACTGTAGAGTCGCTGCCAACTCTTCTGCTTGTCGCAAAGCATCTGTAGATAAACCTTGAGCAAAAGTCGCACTATCCATAGAACCCCTACTCACTTTTTGAGCAGCTTCTTTTACCTGATGTACAATTTCCCGCAAATTTTGAATTGTTAAATTAAACGAATCTGCTACTGCTCCCAACACATCAGCTGTAACTTCTGCACTAACAGTTAAATCTCCACGAGCTGCTCCTTCTACATCATCTAGTAAACGAATCACCTGCCTTTGTAAGTCTTCTTTGGCTTGTTCATTTTCTTCTGCCTTCCTTTGAGCATCGGTGTAAGTTGCCTGAATAACCTTAGCCATGTGGTTAAACTTGGCAGCAAGTTTGCCAAATTCATCTTCTGAATAAACTGTTGCTCTAGCTTTTAAGTTGCCGTCAGCAATAATATCGAATTGAGTATGTAAATCTTTGTTAGCTCTTTCTATTTGCTTTGTTGTGAGACTACCAAGACCATAAGCAGTTAAAAAGCTACTGATTCCTGCGATACCTGTCATAATCCAACCAGTGCCACGCAAATAAGAAATTACTTCTGTTTTTTGTTCTTGATACGCTCTGTAGGAAACAACATTACTGACAAAAGCTACTACAATTAAGGATACTAGTCCTGTTCCTATGGCTGTGTATAGTTGTTTTGTAGATAGTGAAGCATTTTCCCAGAATGCCAACCCACCTTGTTCAACCATTACAGTTGTATCTACTGCCTCTCCTTTAATTTTACTGAAGGTTGGGAGTTGATTATCTATTGGGATAGTTTCTTCATTATCAATTGCGCTACGATCAGTTCTGTTGTCAAACAAGGCTCCTGTTGTACCACCTACCACCATTCCTGTGTCCATTGCTTCTATATTATTAGATGCTGCAGTACTCATATCGGGAGCTGTCATATCGGTCGGCATTTCCATCTCATCAGTTAGAGACTCATACTCTTCAAAATCACCAAATTCATCATCTTCTAGAAAACCATTTGCTTTTCTACCTTTAGTATTTCCTTCTTCATCTATATCAAAAGCTTCGCTGAATCCTGCTTCATCAAATTCATTGATCTCAAAACTATCCAGTTTTTCTGTTACTCCTGTACCTACATCTTCTATATTATTCCATTGATTATATAATCCGTCTTCTAATTCATCTATTCCATCACTTATTTCACTTATTTCACTTATTCCACTTATTTCACTAATATCTTCAGTTTCTTCCCATCCGAAACTATTATTATTTCCCGTCAACAAAGTAGCTTTATCTAAACTTGAAAAATTATGGTTATGGTTTTTATCTTCCGTTTCTGGAGTTATTCGTAAATGAGAATTACTGCTTTTTATGTTATTTGTTTCTCCAGTAATCATCCCTTCTGAATTATCTAAAATTTCATCTATTACGTTCTCAAAATCATCATTAAGTTCATCTAAGTCTAAGTCTTCTATTCGATGATCTATTTCTAAATCTGAATAATTTTTTATATCTTCATACTTTGTTCTGTCATCTTCTGCTATTTCTTCTTGCTGCTTTTTCCAAATTTCATCTAAGTCTTCATTCAAAGTAAACTCTGAGATTTTTTCAGATATATTTTCTCGGCCATCACTACTATTTAAAACAGCATCATTTAGCAAATTTTTGGTTTCTTTATTATTTTCTATAGGTAACTGATATTCTAATTCTTGGTCATTTTCACCAAAAGGTTCTTCATATTTTGTGAAATCAGATAACTCTTCTACATATTCATCTTTTTGATTAGTAAGATTACTATTTGTACTAAAAGGGTTATTTTCTTCATCTGTCAGTTCCAAATCATCTATATCTTCCAAATATAATTTATCAAATTGATTAAAGTCAAAATTTTCTGTTATTAATTCATCGTTATTTTCATCCAGAAATAGTTCTTTTTCCGTAATATTTTCCAAGTCTTTTGCATCTAATTCTAGGCTGTTTTTATCCAGAAATAATTCTTTGTTTGCTATAGATTTTTGAGAGTTATAAATCTCTTCTTCCATAGCCACTTCATCCAGATTTTTATCAAAGTTAATATCTTCTATAAATTCTTCTGATTCACTAGTAGTGGGATTATTTGTAATAAATCCTTTACTATCACTTATACCTTGTTGAGCATAGCTAATAAAATCTGGGTCGTCAGTTAGGTCTAATACCGAATGATATTGCTCTGTTGCCACATCATATTGATGGAGTCCATAACAATATATATGACCACAAAGAAGACGAGCACTAGGGTCTTCTGGATAATCCTGAATTAAGTTATAAACTAAAGCTGCTGCTTCTTCATAATTACCCTGACTGTAGGCATCTTCTACTTTTTGATAATCTTGTAAAAAGTCTGTGCTGGATGATGTCATGCTGTCCCTCTCTCAATATAATTTTATTATTTTTTAGTTTTTTAATTTTATTGTTGACGGAATTGGGAATCAGCCTCAGTCAGAAATTTTAATATATAAACAACTCAATCAAACAATTATGTTGACTTACCAATTTTGACTTTTATTTAGGCTGCCCATCGAGCCGAACGAATAATTGCTTCTTGATCCAGTAATCTTAAAACCTGTTCTCCCTTTTCATCAAAAATCCACTCTCCTTTTAAAAAGGGAGCCATGCCATCTGCAATATTTGTGGACATTTTTAGCTTCTTTTCGTCAAGCCACTCCATTTCCACGATTCGTTCAACTGCTAATCCTAATATACTGTCTTGGTCTTCTACTGCAATTACAGGAATCTCAGATTTATCTGTATTGATTGGGATTTGATCTCCGAGGAATTGACCTAAATCGGCTACCCAAATTACTCGTCCCCTTAAATTTATCGTACCTAAAAGTAAAGGAGAAACATTTGGAATTACTGTAATACCTTCTGGAGATTGAGAGATAACCTCTCGAATATCCATTGCTGGTAAAGCGAACTCATTGCCTGAAGGTAGATAAAATCGCAGATGAAGTTCTCCTTCAGGATTTTCTAGTTCTTGAATCCCCGTACCTTGGCCTGGTAAAAAGTCTTGATTGCCAACCATAGTTTTGAACAATTTCCTATCTTCTTAACAATTGTTTAACTGTTCCTACCAGTTCTGTGGGCTGAAATGGTTTAGCAATGTAAGCATCTGCACCTTGCTTTAAGCCCCAGTAACGGTCAAATTCTTCTCCCTTAGAAGAACACATAACTACTGGAATATTCTTAGTTTTAGGATCGGATTTAATCCTCCGACAAACTTCATAGCCGTTCATTCTTGGCATCACAATATCTAGTACCACTATATCTGGTTTAGTATTCTTAAGTCGTCCCAAAGCTTCTACTCCATCATTAGCTACAGTAACTGCTAATCCACTATTTTTGAGAAGTTGGGAAATCATTTCTCTTTGGGTAACGCTATCTTCTACAACTAGAACTTTACTCATTTTTTTCTACCTGATAGCTTTGGTTTGGATTTATTGATAATTAAAACATATATATTTATTAACATTTTCTAGATTGGCTTTTTGCCCTAGCTGAATTAATTTAGATTTATAACCAGCAATAAATATCTATTTGGTTCAAAATTTAACTTTTTGGTAAATCTGATTTATGATCACAGTATTTGTATTTATTAACTGGTTTTATCTACTTAATAAGTGAGTTTTTTGCTATAATATACACCTAGATAGGTGTATATTTAGCTATGATAGTTATGTATAAATTCAATACATATTTTATTGCATACTATCTATATTATTACTTTAATTTGACAACTTAATAGTGGACAATTAATCACTATTCTCTTTAGCTTAATGTAATATAGTTGAACCAGAAACTTTGTCTGTATTAAGTTCTAAGATCAAGGCTTTTGGCCCGCTGACTAAAATTCAGATGGTAGCCAATGGTACTTCAAATGATATTATATTTCCTCTTGACAATCTTCTATAAAATATGTGTATATCTCTAAAATGTTTCAAATTTTCTTGTTTTTGTATTTAAGTCAAAAGTCAAATTAAATGTAAATTTTGTCATAAATATTTTCCTAACTCTAATCTCGAACAGATTATTACTTTGATTTTCTGATTATGGATTAAGTATTTTGAAATTTTGAAAAAGTTTTGTCAACTTGATAGTTTATGGCTATTCCTGGTCCAATGTACTGTTCTACCAACATTAGTAATTCACTTTCTCCAAAAGGCTTAGTCAAGTAGTGCGTAGCTCCAACTATTCTGGCTTTAACCCGGTCTATAAAACCCTCTATACCAGTGAGCATAATAATAGGTGTTTGACGAAATGCTGTGGAGTTACGTAGCATTGCACAAATTTCATAGCCATCTAGTTCAGGCATAGCAATATCGCATAGAATTAAGTCTGGCTTCATCAGAAATACTTCACCTAATGCTTTGAGAGGATCGCTTAAGCTGGTTGCTTTATAACCATTCTGATTAAGAATTAATTCAACCTTTTCCCGAATAATTACATCATCATCAATACACACTACTTTCTGAATTTTTGTTTCTCGTTGTAATGGCTTTGGTTTTTTGATCGTGCTTGTTTCTGAAGATTGATCAATTAGTTGCACTATCCCTTTTTGCACAAATGGATAAATAGCCTTGGCTACTGTTAATACATCTCTGTTTAGATATCTAGCAATTTGCTGCATAGATGTCTGGCCATCTGACCAATTTTTTAATCTATTATATATGTGGGGTTGTAATGCTTTCTGTAACTGAGCTGGATCTGCAATGACTGGACACTGTTCAGCAGAGTGAATATATGGAGAAAACTGATTCCACTCTTGTATTTGCTTGATAATTTTGGCCAACAACGAGCTGATTTCAAAGGTTGTTAACTGAGGTGTGAGAGCTGGACTAAGATCGAAGATAAATGATCCTCGACGAAGACTTAGTAAATTAAAGAGAGTTTCACGAACCATATTATGGATAATTCCACGTCCCTGAGCTGGTGTAAGAATTCCTTTTTCCAGAAAAGCCCATAAATATCCATATTCAGGTGCATGAACAGACGCAAAAGAAGGAACTTTAATATTGTCAATCTCTTGATCTGCTTTGTAGCGACGTAAATAGTCTCTTAAACGAGATAAGCTACCCGCACTTTGGGTGGCATAGATTATTTTACCATTGAGAAAGAAGACAAACCAAGATGGTTCTGTGGGGAAGTGGTGTTGGGGTTCGGCAACATTATTGTTAACTGATGAGCTGTAAGATTCCACAAACAGTTCACCAGTTCGCTGACCTAACTCTATAAGTTGCAGGATGCTGCGGATATCAATTTCACTCAAATTTCCCTGCATGCAGCTTGTAAAATATAACTTTTGATGAACAATTTATAATATATCTAGGGAAGATTAATATACCCTCTCATTTTTTCAAAAACAAGCAAGTATTATAATCAATAAGAATAAGCTTTGAGATAGTTAATGTTATCTTAGGGAAAACTATATAAACTATACTCTTACTTGACTACTTATGTCTCAAGCGCGGATGTCTAAATATCATAAGGCATTTGTGCAGTAGTGCCAAAGTTCGATCATATCTTATAAAGTATATCGAGCTAAAGTTATATGGTATTGCTATGCTTTATGTTACCTTTACAGTTATTTTGATTTTTAAAAAAATCACAAATATGTAATTTTGGAACATAGTTTTTTACGATTATTAATTTTTAAAGTAATATATTTTCAGCTTAATACTACCTACCTATCGATTATTTCAAAGCCTAATAAGCTATAGTTATACATACGCCTTGCTTTAATATTCTACTTTAGATTCCTAACTTTTAGATATAACCTAATAAAGCAACATTTTATTAAAATATAGTTCATATAATTTTTATTACTTAAATTAAGATTTTTGTAGATGTACAAAAATAATATATATACTTATTACTAAATTTAACAAATACAATTAATAAGTAATATAATACTATAATATAATAATAACTAAAGAAATAAACTAGATTCTGAAAAAAAAAATTCAGTTAAAAGTATCTTGACTATACTAATGGGTTGCCTATAACCTAAAACAATAGTATCTTAATTAAAGTTAAGGAACGATAGAATACTTACGATTAATTTATATGGTCGTAAAATCTTATAAGTAAAAAAAAATTAATATTTCTTAAATTAAAGGCAGTATAGCATATAGTATTTGCTTTACTGGTAACATAAAAAACTACAAAAATCAAGCTTTTAGCATAGAAACCTCAAGAGGATAACATTGTGCTGTATTTAGCAGAAGTACAAAAAAGACCAAGTGGTTTTGGTCTAGGTGGGGGTAAAACTGATTTGAAGCTACTAGCCTCTCAGCGTGGTGAACATAATTGGGTGGCTGTACCTGGGGAAGAAGTTATTCCAGCTGATGAAGCTAAGGAATTTTCTCCTGGTTCATTGGTGTTAGTAGATTTGAACAATAGTAAGCAGGTGCAGCAAATTCAAGATGCTGCCCGTCAGTTGGTGAAAATTCTGCAAAATTTCTCTCGCTCTCAAGAAAAATCTAAGACACAATGGGAGGAAATTGAGCAATGGAAAGCTTCTCTAACTTTTCAGGCCCAAGAATTGAATCGTAGAGAAATGGAATTGCAGGCTAAGGAAGAACAGCTTGAAGAACTACAAGCGGAAATTGATAGGTTGGAGCAACAACGTCAGGAAATTAGTCAAGCTCAAGAAGCATCTCAGCAACTTCAGAAACAGATAGAAAAATATCGAGAAGAATTAGAAGCCACTCGCTTAGAATTACACAAACAACAAGAAGAGTTTAACCAAAATCAGGGACAATTGTCTCAAGGGGCAGTTTTAGATGAAGATCAATCTCAGTATATTCGAGATGTACTGACTTGGTTGAATGAGGCGATCGCTCCGACAAATCTTTTGGGAGAAAAGTTAAGTCAGTCTTTAGAAATAGTTAGTTCTCAACAGGAAAGTCTAGAGCAACATGGACAAAGGCTGAAAGAAGTGCCAAATACTAATTCTAGTGAAGAACAACAGGAAAATATAGAAAGTTTGGTTAGTCATGTCCAAAACCAATGGGTAGAATGGCGACAAGACCAGGAGTCTTTAGCCGAATTGATTTCGGAATGGAGGTCGCAACAAACTTTATTGGCAAGTAAGCAAGAGTATCGTCAAGTATTGAATAGTCAAATAGAGATACAGACACAACTTTATGAGCAACTGAGTCATCTATCAACAGCATTGGAAAATGATGGTATTTCTGAGAAAGTAGATGTTGAAGCTCTGGAAAAAATTTCTCTTAATGAGTTAGAGCAACTGGTTCAAAGTTTACAACAAGACTTGCAAAGAGATATGAGTTTTGTTAAAGACCAGGAAGAAGAATTAGCATTACAGCAGCAAGAAATGGATGCTTTGCAAAGAAGAATCGATCAAGCTACTGAATATGACAGAATTAGCTTAGAGTCAGAGCTTTCAGATGAACAAGACTGTTACAAAATGTTAAATGAATCTTTAGTCGGTTCCCAAAGAAACCTTAAGGAAAGGCAAGAAATATTAAGTCAACATCAAGAGGTTCTCTGGCGCAGATTAGGTAGTTCTTCTGGCCAACAACAGCAAAACAAAATAGACTTAAAGCCTACAATGTCACAGGTTGATGCTCAAAGGCAGCAGCTGACAGATAATTTACAAAGTTTAGAAGCTGAAATTCAAAAAATACAAACAAATGTTGCCCAAAAAGAAGAAGTTATTAATAGTCAGACTCGGCAACAAGAAGCGAAAAAAAATGAAATTGAACAACTAGAGTTGAGTTTACAGGAAAAGCAGAAGGCAAATTCACAAGGAGGAAATGAAGCTATTTATCAAGAAGTTATGTTACCTATGCAAGATTATCTTGAACAACTCAAGCAGCAACTAGAAGAAGCGGTAGGAGAAGTAAGTCAAGTACAGTATATAGGGACACAGGTGGATCAGTTACAGCAAGTCCTTCAAAATATAATTGGTCAAGCGGATTGAAAAAGGCAGAAGGCAGAAGGGAAAATTTTATGGGGATAGTCTTTGACACGCCACTCAGCGTCTACAAACCCCAAGCAATTTTAAGCACCGTATAGATGGCAGGGTATCAAACCGATAAAAGAAAAGATAATGCGGGACTTATAGCTCTCCGAACCCCCCATTAGTTGAACTTAAAATATAGCAATCAGGAATCAGATGTGAGAATTGAGGTGTTCCTTTAAAGCATAGAATATAGCAGTTATCTTATTCTTATGTATTCGTTTCTTCCCTCCATACCTCCATACCTCCATACCTCCATACCTAAAACAAAAGTCTCCAAATCTCACAACTAAAACCATATTGCTATATTTTCTACTAAATTCACGCAAAGGTAGTTACATCTTAAATTTGTGATTTATTCCTACAATAAAAAAATCAATATTCCATAAAATCTAAAAATTCAACCTTTTTGATTATGTTTTTCTTTTCCTATTCCCTATTAGACTAATAAAATCCAAGGATGTTGAACTTTGGCGATCGCTCCACCAGGAAATGGGTCTGTTTGAGAACGGTTAGGAGCATCAATTAGATTTGTTAGTTTTTCAATATGACTGAAATTAGGATGAATAGGTAAAATTTTTTGTAAGATATGTCTTATTGCTCTTCTTCGTAATGCTAGAGGAGCTTCGCGTAATACTAAACGATTAATAAATTGGACCTGTTGAGACTCAAGCTCAGAAATATTGAGATTATCTATATCTATTTTTGTCACTTTCTCCAATAGCTTTTGTGTCTCATTTTCAAGATAATCTACTTCTGCACTTAGTATTTCTGCCGTTTGTGCTAACGATAGTTCAGCTTGAGGATTAAACTGGCGTAGCATAGGAAATAATTCCAGGCGGATACGGTTACGAGCATAACGTAAATCTTGGTTTGTAGAATCTTCCCAAATACCAATTTTTTGCTCTTGACAAAAGTCGCCTGTTTGGCCACGAGTAATTTCTAATAAAGGGCGTATAAGTAATAAAGAGGAATTTCCTGTCAGAGGACGTTGCCAAGTCAAAGCTTGTAGGCCATCAGTACCACTACCACGAATTAAATTATATAAGAGAGTTTCTGCGCGATCGCTAGCTGTATGGCCAGTTACAATGTATGGACAATTGGACTCTAAAGCAATTTTACTTAAGGTTTGATAACGCCATTTTCTAGCTTCCGCTTCACTTTGATAAACTCGGTCCGCTACTGCTAAAAAGAATGGCAGTTGCCAATTTGTTGCTAAATTTTTCACATAATTAGCATTAGCTTCTGAGTCTGGTCTCCATCTATGGTCACAATGAGCTATTGCTAAATACCAACCCCATTTTGATTGTAAATCTAACAGTAACTTAGTTAGGCTTATAGAATCTTGACCACCAGATACTGCGATTAATATTCTTTGGTTTTCTGGTAATAATTTTCGTTGACGTAATGTTTTATGTAGTTGGTCATGTAGTGGTGTCCAATTTTTATTTGGAGATTGATTCACTGGGTATATAAAGAGATAATTGGAAATTAGGAAGAAAGAAGAAATTTTATTTTTAAAGAAGGTTAATTTGCAAGAGTATTTTTTTTATAACAGTTTTCAAATGTAATCTTCAGTAATCAACAGTTAAATTTCACCATTAACATTATCTTGAATGAATTTTTGACAAGCAAAACTAACTACAACCTCTAATTTTACGAGTATGATCGACTAAACTTTGAGCAAATTTATCAAAACGTTCCGATATTTTTTCATTCAATAATTTACCATCACTAGAAAAAGTATTCCAAGCCTGACCAATAGCAATTTGTTCCGGAATAACCCAAGCATGAACCCATCGCATAATTAATCGTAAATGATTCAGTGCATTACTATTTGATTGACCTCCCAAAACACTAATTAAACCTGCGACCTTTCCATCCAAATGTTCAAAACTCATCAAGTCAAGGGCATTTTTCATAACACCACTAACACTACCATGATATTCTGGCGTGGCCAAAATCAGACCATCAGCTTGCTTAACTGTTTCTCGGAGTAGCTGTACATCTGGATATTCTGAATAATCATCCTCACCATTACAAAAAGGGAGATTAAGCGATCGTAAATCCAATATATTCACCTCTACACCGAGAGCTTCTACTTTCTGAATTGCTATTTCTAGAGCTTGCTGACTATAGGAAGCAGACCGCAAACTACCTCCAATCCCCACAATTTTTACCATGATTTTTGACTAAATTATAGTTTCTGTTATACCATACTTGTTATCAGATAATTTAAAATAAATAATTAAACGATGTATCTAACTTGACAAGTTAATCTATATAATTAGGCTAATGAAAAAAGCCATAAATCAAAGGAAATTAACTTAAAATCATATTACTAATTTTTGTTTTGCAATTAGAGACTAGGAAAATTCAATCTAAGTCATATTTTTAATCTATTTATTTGACATTTTATTTGACATTCAGCCGTTAAATCAAACGCCGTTAATTTCTGTGGATATTTTGTGGTGTAAAATTTAAGGTCTTTTTTGAGATTACTTTAAGATAGTGTTTTTTGCATTTCCAAAATTTTATTTATTATCTAATATCTAAAAACCCCAACGTTGTACTTATGACTGTATCTTTAGTTACTACTACACAAGCTGCTTTTTTACTCAATATTTCCACTGGTCGGTTGCGGGAGTTACTCAACCAAAATAGAGTTATCGGTGCTTACAAGGTAAAAAGACTTTGGATGATTCCTCTCAACCATCGAGGAATGCCAGGAATTAAACCCGGTCGTCGTGGTCCTCAAGGAACTTGGAACAAGAATAGACGGACAGGCAATACCTTTATTCATGTTCTACGAAAGACTATTGACTATAACCGAGACAATAAAACTTCTCATCCGGCAGTTGCCGTGAAAGTGGGAAGTAAAAAGGGTTATTGCCATGCTCTGAAAATTCATGGACCTTGTCAAATCATTTATCAACCTCACGATCCAAATAAAAGTCAAGCTGGTGGGGCTCGTCTGTGGATTGAAGTAGAACCACAACATATTGTAGAGCGAGTATATTTTTCGGATGGGGATTACGGTCCTCCTCCTGAAGTGGTTGAACAGAGAGCGAGGTTCAAGAATAAAAAATCAAAAGCCAAAAATAGAAAGCCGAAAAAGAAGGGTAATCAGAGAAGAAATTAAATAATTGATATAAATAGTTAGTTGGAGAAAGAAGACTTTTCAGCAGTGTCTATGTTTTGTTCTATTTTTTGCTGTCTAGTTTCGGCTATTTATATAAAAAAAGATGTAGCGATCGCCAAAATAAGTCTCAATTTTATACTTCATTTTACAGTTTTCCCTTGGAGGTTATAAATCTAGTTAAGAAGCAATCTTAAAGAAGCAAGAATCCCATACCATAACTATAATTATTGAAGTTGGGAACATCAAAGAAGTCAACTTTTTGCATCTATCTAAAATAGATTTAAAGCAAAAAGCCTCACCTACTGGTAGAGGTAGATGAGGTAGGCATCTAATAACATTAGTTAGTTCTTCTTATTCTTCTTCGTCTTAATCTTCTCTCAACTAATACTTTTAGTGAGAAAATTTTTGGATTATGTATCTCAACTAGCATTGTCATAGCAAGAGAAATAACTCGTTTAACTCCTTCTTTTACTATTTCAGTTACTACTGTTTCACTGCCTTTACTCAGTAGAGACTTACTCCAAGTTTTGAGATTTTCTTTGAATGAAGGGTGATGATAAATATATCTATAAGTGTCTATTTTTTCACAACTTTAAACTCAATTGCTCATCGGTCGGAGCAAAACCCAAATGTCTCCAAGCTGGGGAAGTAACAACCCGACCGCGAGGAGTACGCTGCTTGACATCCTCCCGACGCTGCTCTACGAGACAGCGCGGGATTCCTTAACATCACTGTTAGGGGCTTTCTGTTTCATAGCACCCGCCTTCCGGGGTTTACTCCCTTCAGGTCTTACGGTCGCTCCACAGACTGATACTGCGAGTCCCGCAGCCAAAATATTTATACTAGCGTTAATATCTCGATCGTGGTGAGCTGCACATTCTGGGCAATCCCACTCTCTAATATTTAGAGGTAATTTTTCCACTACATGACCACAATTAGAACAACGCTTAGAACTAGGGAAATATCTGTCAATTTTAATTAGTTGACGACCGTACCATTCTGCTTTGTATTCTAATTGCTTAACTAATTCTCCCCAGTTGGCATCACTAATTGCTCTTGCTCGTTTGTGATTCTTGACCATATTCTTTACTGCTAAATCCTCAACGACAACAGTTTGATTTTCTCTGATTAGTTGAGTGGTTAGCTTATGGGTATAGTCAAGTCTTGAATCTTTAATTCGGGCGTGTATCCTGGCCACTTTCAGTCTGGCCTTTTGATAGTTATTAGATCCCTTAGTTTTTCTAGATAGAGACTTTTGAGCCAATCTCAGTTTTTTGTCTAATTTGCTTAGATTCTTAGGGTTAACAAATGTTTCTCCATCACTGGTAGTAACTAAACTGGTAATTCCTAAATCAATACCAACTTGTTTGGTTACTGGGTTCAGTTTTAAATCTCTAGAGTCATTGACTCTCAGAGACACTGACCATCTCCCAGAAGGGTCAAGTTTTACGGTAATTGTACTTGGCACACAGTTTTGGGGCAACTGCCTACTCCATCTAATAGGTAACGGTTCAGAAAATTTAGCCAAATATACTTGACCATCTTTCCACTTAAATGCGGACTTTGTGAACTCAGCACTACCACCATTGCGCTTTTTCTTAAAGTTGGGATATTTGGCACATCCACTAAAGAAGTTGGTAAAAGCTGTTTGTAGATGTCTTAAGCCTTGCTGTAATGGAACACTGCTAACTTCTTTTAGGAAATCTAAATCTTCCTGTTTTTTCCAGTTCGTCAGCATAGCAGAAGTTTGCTTATACCCTACTCGTTCTTTGCTTTCATGCCAAGCTTGAGTTCTAGCGGCTAAAGCTTTGTTGTATATGAGGCGCACACAACCCAAAGTCCTCCGCAGCAAATTTTCTTGCGACTGAGTAGGGTAAAATCTAAATTTGTACGCTTTTTCAACCATATACTGTTTACTGATTCAAGACTGGGATTTTAGCATATCATGTGTGAAACCGCAACATTGATTGGTTTTCCCATACGACGCTCCCTTGCGGGAGAGCGCGGGTCTTCAACCAACGTTGAGATAAATAATAAATCTCATAGCAAAAAATCTTACGGCGGTTCATAACTCCTGATCTATAAATTATCTATAAAAAAACTAAACTACAGCATTTTGCGACTCAAAAAACTATAACAAAAACAAATAGCTTACCTCCAAAATCATAACTAAATTAAAATTTCACAGTTTTAAACTCAACTGCTCATCGGGTGGACTAAAACCCAAATGCCTCCAAGCTGCAGCCGTCACAACCCGACCACGAGGAGTGCGCTGCATAAACCCAATCTGCATCAAATATGGCTCATAAACCTCCTCAATAGTTTGAGCATCCTCTCCTGTCGCTGCTGCCATTGTCTCTAAACCAGCAGGCCCACCATTATAATTTTCAATCATCGTCCTCAATAAATTACGGTCTGTCCAATCTAAACCTAGAGGGTCAACATTAAACAACTCTAAGGCTTCACTTGCTACCTCAGCATTCACAGGGGTCAACTTTTTCACTTCCGAATAATCTCTCACTCGCCGAAGTAAACGATTAGCAATTCGAGGCGTACCCCTGGAACGACGGGCAACCTCCTCAGCACCATCCTCTGTAATATCCGTATTTAAAAGTTTTGCTGCTCGGAGAATAATTAGACTCAGTTCATCAACCTCATAAAAACGTAACCTCTGGATAATTCCGAAGCGATCGCGCAGAGGGGAAGTTAGAGACCCTACCCTGGTAGTTGCTCCGACTAAAGTAAAAGGTTTGAGAGGAAGACTCCGAGTCTTAGCAGTTTTACCTTGACCCACTGTAATATCTAACCGAAAATCTTCCATCGCTGGATATAGAATTTCTTCTGTCATTTTGGAAAGGCGATGAATTTCATCTATAAAGAGAACATCCCCTTTTTGTAAACCTACTAGCAAACCTACTATATCTCTCGGTTTTTCAATGGCAGGGGCGGTAGTAATTTTACAGTTAACTTCCATTTCTGCTGCCAATATTAGAGACATGGTAGTTTTCCCTAACCCTGGAGGGCCATAAAGTAGCAGATGGTCTAAAGGTTCTTTCCTCGATTTAGCCGCCGAAATCGCAATATTTAATACTTCTTTCAGGTCTTTTTGTCCGATATATTCTGCTAACTTTTGGGGTCGAATTTTTTCTTCGTTGTTACTATTATTTTTGTCTTCTGCAGTTGTCTGTGCTTCTAATAAAGCTTCTATTTCGTCTGTTTCACTTTTGGATTTTGATTTTTTGGTTTTATATGAACTTTTACTTTCTGAGGCTAAGAAAATGTTTTTATCTGGCCTTTCTGGTTGTGGAGATTGTTTTTTGGAAGATATTATGGCCATAGTTGGGAAATGAGTTCTAACATCCTTATTATGATACAAAGAGTTGATTTAATTAATTGTCCTTCACTATGACAACATCATTATCTGTACCGGAAAATTTAACATTTGAAGAAGCGATCGCCTTGACTCAAGAAATAATGACTGAGATGGAAAAAGGCCAGATATCGGCAGCCGAAATAGAATCATTAATTGGAGATTTAGTCAAAAGTAAAAATGGTGCTAGAGGATTTTTCGTTGCATATCTTACAGACTCTAGACCTTTAGCCGATAATCCCTCACCATCAATATTTAGAGCGCTGGAATCATCTCCAGAAACAGTGACAGAATTATTAGTCAAAAATTTGGCCATGTGTTCGGCAATGGTAGTCCATCATCAAAGAAATCAAGACCAGGAGACAGCCTCCCAATCAGAAACAGTGCGATCGCGAACCACAAGATTAATTAAAAGCATGGATATTCCCAGCTTAAAAGGTGAGATTGAGGAGTTATATCAAAGTACAACTACTGGAGTGGGAAATTACAAACAGTTTCTGGAACGTTGGGGCTACGATGATGAACAATTAAAGGTCATTCAGCAAGCAATTGAACCATTACTTTCTTAGTTTTTTATTAGCTTAAACATTTAAGTATACCACATATATCTTGTAATAACTTTAATTTGTAGAGAGTATTTTGAGCAATGCCCTGATATAATCTCAAAAACTGTAGCCGTCTACTAGCAAAAAGTGATGAAACTGCTGATTGTGTAGTAGATGGAAACAGTAGATTATATACACTTAATATGGGCAATTTTGCTTGAGTGTGGTGTAGAGGAAAAAACGGAAAATAGTAGGACTATGAAAGGAATTGTCCGCGAAACTAGCAGGGTTAGTAGGTGGCTAACCGTGGTAAATACTTATTGGTTGGTAAATCTGAACCTACTATTAACATTAGTACGAAGAGATTTAGAAGCTAGATATAAAGGCTCAATTCTGGGTAATTTATGGCCACTACTTAATCAACTATCCCAACTTTTAATTTATACCTACGTCTTCTCAATTATTCTTAAAGTCAAGCTTAACCTAGAAGGGCTACCTGAAGATAGTAAGGTTACTTTTGGATTATGGTTATTTGCTGGGTTAATTCCTTGGCTAGCTTTTACTAATGGATTAACTCAAGCTTCTGGATCTGTGATTGGACAGCCCAACTTAGTCAAAAAAGTAGTATTTCCCCTTAGTTTACTACCTTTAGTTCCGGTTTTTTCAACTTTTATAGAAAGTACATTTGGATTAATAGTTTTAACAGGAATGGTATGTATATCATCTGGGGTACTCCATCAAACATTATTGCTATTACCGATAGTATTTTTACCGCAGCTTTTATTAACGGCAGGTTTAGGTTATTTTACCGCAGCATTAACAGTATTTTTACGGGATATTCCTCAGACTTTAGGAGTAATTTTAAATCTTTGGTTTTACGTTACACCGATAGTATATCCGGCATCTGTAATTCCTGAAAATTGGCGAATATGGGTATTTTGGTGTAATCCTTTAACAGCGATCGCTGAAGTATATCGAGACCTGGTTTTAGTAGGAGAAATTAAACACTGGGGAGAGTTAGGAATTGCTGCTTTGATGTCTGTATTAATATTTTATTTTGGCTTTTGGGTGTACATAAAATTACGTCCGGCTTTTGCAGATGTTTTATAAATAAAAATATCTTTTTCTATCAAACAAATAGATAGTATAGTAATGCTGACAAATACTTACTTTTTCAATAATCAAAGCTCTGTGAAAATTTTACCTTGTGGGTGTACATAAAATTACGTCCGGCTTTTGCAGATGTTTTATAAATAAAAATATCTTTTTCTATCAAACAAATAGATAGTATAGTAATGCTGACAAATACTTACTTTTTCAATAATCAAAGCTCTGTGAAAATCGAATAATTAATAATTAATTATTAATTGTTAACTACCAGTCTTACCTGTTATATAAAAGATGAAAAAGTGTTTCCTGACGGAAATGCTGAAATTCTGATAGCTAGTTAATATTTCCCAGAAAATTCATGGCTGAAACTGTAATTTCACTGCAAAATGTTTCTAAATGCTTTAAACGATATGGGCATCCGGTAGACCGTTTAAAAGAAATTCTATTCCCAGGAAAAAGTCGTGCTGATGAATTTTGGGCAGTGCAAAATATAAATATAGAAATAGAAAGAGGGCATACTTTAGGAATTGTGGGGCGGAATGGTTCGGGAAAAAGTACTCTTCTACAAATAATTGTTGGTACTCTTACACCGACAACTGGAACGGTAAAAGTTCAAGGTAGAGTTTCTGCACTTTTGGAACTTGGGAGTGGATTTAATCCAGAGTTTACAGGTAGACAAAATGTTTTTTTTAACGGTCAATTATTAGGATTAAAACCATCAGAAATAGAGGAAAAATTTGATAAAATTGCTGGTTTTGCTGACATTGGAGATTTTATTGACGAGCCTGTAAAAACTTATTCTAGTGGAATGTTTATTAGGTTGGGATTTGCTGTGGCGACAAGTGTTGATCCAGATATTTTAGTAGTTGATGAAGCACTTTCGGTGGGAGATGAAGCATTTCAGAGAAAGTGTTTTGCTCGTATTCAAGACATTCAAGAAAGGGGAGGTACAATTTTATTTGTATCTCATGCTGCTTCAACAGTTGTACAACTTTGTGATTCAGCAATTTTGATGGATCATGGTGAAATGTTACTTTATCATGCTCCTAAATATGTGGTATCTAAATATCAGAAATTAATTTATGCTTTTCCTGATAAAATTCCATCAATTAGGGAAGAAATTCGTCAGATTCCTAATTTAACAGTTAAGGATTTCTTGGATGATGAAGAAACAGATGAACAATCATCTCAATCAGAACAAAGTAGTGAAAATAAAATTTCAGAATCAACAGAATATGAAGAAATTTATGACCCGGAAATGATACCTTCAAATACGATACATTATCCTAACAAAGGGTCGGAAATTATTGACCCTCACATTATTACTTTGGATGGTAAGAGAGTAAACCATTTAATTAATCGTCGAGAATATTACTATACCTATACAGTAAAATTTATTAACTCTACATCTAAAGTTAGGTTTGGAATGTTGATTAAAACTCTGAGTGGATTTGACTTAGGTGGAGCATCATTACATGGTTATACTAAATCAGTAGAATATATAGAAGCACAACAGAAAGTTATCGTTAAATTTAAGTTTAAATGTTTGCTAAATCCTGGGGTATATTTTTTAAATGCTGGAGTTGTGGGTATGGCAGGCGACCATCTAACTTATTTATCTCGTTGCATTGATATTGCTATGTTTAGAGTACAGCATTGTAGTGATTCATGTGGTACGGGAGTAGTTGACTTTTTAATAGAACCTAGTTTAAAGATTAGAAATATGACATTTATATAGCAATTACCATGCTGGTAAGGTACAAAATTCGTTTGTTTTAGGCAACAGGCAACAGGCAACAGGCAATAGTGAAGTAAAGATAAAAGTGTACCTCACGCTTACTGAGAAATCCTATATAACTGAGAAGAAAAGGAGTTATACCAAATTGATAAATTTTTGCTACAAATAGCTAGGATATTTCTTAGGAGTCAGGAGTCGTATAGGAATGGCTTCAATACCAGTTTTGAGCTAGGAAATTCTCTTTTATGTCAAAGAGACATCTCCTTTAAAGTCTTTTAATCACGCTTATTATTCGTAACATTCTTTTTTCAAAATGGTATTAGGTAGAGTTTCTATCTATAGAGCAACGCAAAGGAGTTTGGAGTGAGCAGGAATACAAGTATATTAATGCTAAATAGTTGTGGGAAAAATTTTATTGTAGCTATTGAAGGAGAAAGAAATAAAATTAATTTTAAAGTAGATTTCAATAATTGATAATTGATAATTGATAATTGATAATTGATAATTGATAATTGATAATTGATAATTGATAATTGATAATTGATAATTGATAATTGATAATTGATAATTGATAATTGATAATTGATAATTGATAATTACCTATCCCTAAAAGGAACAGGATTGAATAAAAGGAAAATTTTTTCTCTCTTGGTCGATTGGATATGGCGAGGAGACCCGTTCTTGCAGACCCGCTCCGAAGATCGCCATCCCACCCTACGGGAAGCTCCGAAGAGAGAACTCCGTTCCGCTGTCGCGAACGACCGCTTGTTTCTCCTTTAAAGGAGAGGCTTTAAACCTTAATTATTCGGTAAATACTTTTAATTACAGCCGTAAATTATAGCAGTTTCCATTAACATAAAAAGCAGATATTTTGGCTTAAAGGTAGAAGGCAGAAGTTCTGTAGTCTACCTTTGTGAAAACTGCTATTAAGTTAAATAAAAAATACTCTTCTTATGCTTATGTATAGCAGAAGGAAGGATAAAGAAGGAAAAGTATTACTTTGTCTGAGTTTTAGACTTTTGAACTGTGTTAATCTTTCCTTCGACTGCTATAAAATTAATACAGTACAATACGGTTCAATTAAGAATTTTTTGGGCAAATATGTGATGTACAAAAGTTGATTTTTACGCTTTCTATCAGATAAACTTTTGTCTGCTCTGAAGCATATTGAATTACAGTCAAATTATCTTTTGTATGGCAGGTTTAATACCCCACAGTCATTTCAGTTATCAGTTAATAGTACCTCCTACTGTTTGCGCAGCATTCCGTAGGAAAGCAGAAGGCTTAAAATACTGAATTTTCTTTTTTTGTCCTCTTTACAAGGGGAACCTTGAAATCTAATTTTCTACTCAAAGGGAGTGCTTAAAATTGTTTGGGGTTATAAGACACGAAGTGGCGTGTAGAAGATTATCCTCATGCAATTTTTCCTTAAGCATAACTTCCTTCTTTATTTGTACTTCTCCTAAAACCTAACACCTATTTAAAAATATGAATCCTGAAAAAAATGAAATAGATAATCAGCTAATTATAGATATATTTATTCAAGACCAAACTAGAAAACCTGAAGAAATCAAGGTAAATATTCATCCACAAGATGAAATGTATCTCTATGCTTTGAAAAATACTGAAGGAAACATTGATGAAGCACTACTACGATATTTTTCTAATGGTAAAAGAATATTAGATGCAGTTAAACAAATTGTAGAATGGCATTTTGATGGCTTTGAAAATATCTCTTCTTTTCTAGATTTTGCGAGTGGGTATGGGCGTTTTAGTAGATTTTTAGTTCAGGAAATACCAGTTCATAAAATTTGGATTTCTGATATTTATCCTCAATCAGTAGAGTTTCAAAAAAAATTATTTGAAGTAGAGGGGATAGTGTCAACTAATCATCCTGAAGATTATCAACTAAATCAAAAATTTGACTGCATTTTTGCCTGTTCATTTTTTAGTCATACTCCAGAAAATACTTTCAGTGGTTGGTTAGAAAAGTTATATAGTTTGTTGACAGAAAACGGCATATTAATCTTTAGTACCCATGACTTATCTTTAATGACTATAGAGACAGAAAAAGATGCAGAAGAAATTTACTTTACTCCAGAAAGTGAGAGTCTTTTTCTCAAAACTGAAGATTATGGAGTTACTTATGTAGGAGAAAAATGGGTAGGTAAAATTATTCACCAAGCAACTAAGGGAAAAGCAAAATGGCATCGGATTAAAAAAGGTCTTTGTGGATACCACGATCTATATATTCTGTGGAATAAAGAAGGAAGAAGGAAGAAGGAAGAAGGAAGAAGTTATAAAATCAAAAGTCAAAATTCAAAAGTAATAAAGGAAGAAGTTTTTATCAATTCAAAAGTCAAAAGTCAAAAGTCAAAAGTTGGAAAGGAAGAAGTTGGGAAGGGAGAAGCTATCAATTCAAAAGTCAAAAGTCAAAATTCAGAAGTTGGAAAGGGAGAAGTTGGAAAGGGAGAAGCTATCAATTCAAAAGTCAAAAGTCAAAATTCAGAAGTTGGAAAGGGAGAAGTTGGAAAGGGAGAAGTTAAAAAGGGAGAAGTTCAGGAACAAAGAGATAAATTATTAAACTTTTATTGTCATCCTGATGGTGGTTGTAGAAGTATCGAAGTTACATCTACAGGAGACATTTATATAGAAGGATGGGCAGCAGATATTAATCCTGAAGAAAAAGTAGAAGAAGTAGCTGTTTTAGTAAATGGAATAAAAGTAAAAAGCTGTTTGCCAAAATACGAAAGCAAAATTCAAAAATATCAATGGTCATGCAGCATTAACAGCGAACATTTATCCCCAGATGACGTTATCTTGGTCAAAATTATTAATAATTTCCATTTAGAGCGAGTCGTTAATATTTCTCCAGTTAATTCCATCGTCTTATTACCACCAAACCATCTATTACTCAGAATTAGTGGCAACTCTAGTGTTAAAGCCTTTCTTAGTTCATTTGATGACCTAAAATATACAGTAAAAAATTATCTGCAAAAAGCAGGATTTGATTTTCATCAATTTGAGAATATTCTAGATTTTGGCTGTGGAGTAGGACGTTATTTAATGGCATTTAAACCAGAACTTTTGCCCAATCAAAAACTATTTGGTTGTGATGTTTTTCCTGAATGTGCTGAATGGTGTGAAGAAAATATCAAATTTGCTACAGTCAAACATAACAATATTCAACCTCCATTACCTTTTGAAAATAATCAATTTGACCTAGTTAATGCTGTCTCAGTATTCACTCACCTACGTTTAGATTTACAACATCTTTGGGCCTGGGATATTTATCGAGTATTACGCCCTGGTGGAATATTATTTATGACACTTCACGGACCTCAATTTTTTCCGATAGTTTATGATATTTTTCGCACTGGAAATACTCATCAAGCTGAAATGTATAGTATTGGAGAAGAGGGATTATTTTTGTATCTAGACCATCAAGGAGAAGTAGATGGTCAAGGTCAACATACTGTTTCAGCAGTACATACACCAGCAGCTTATCAGGAAATATTTTCTATGTTCAAACATATTAAAAGATTTCCTCAAAGTAATATGGCAAATGGGCAAGATTTATATATTTTACAAAAGCCAATTTCTGGTGGTTTAGTTGCTCAACCTTTAAGTAGGAAGAAGGAAGAAGGAAGAAGGAAGAAGGAAGAAGTTGGAAGGAAGAAGTTGGAAGGAAGAAGTTGGAAGGAAGAAGTTGGAAGGAAGAAGTTAGAAGTCTCAGAAGTCAGAAGTCAGAAGTTAGAAGTTAAGAATTTTGGCAAGGAGGAAGAAGTTGGAAATGCAAAGGAAGAAATAATAGGAAAAAAGATAGAAGCGGAAAAAATACTCATATCTGATAATGAAGAAACTAAAAATTTGTCGGATAGCCAAACAAATAGGCAAGTAAAAACAGAGGTTGAGGAACTACCTTTTTTTGATAGTGGAGAAACTTGGAAATTTGCTGAAAAAATTCTGCCGGGTAGTGATAAGTGTCAGACTGAAATTAAATTTCAAATTGAAGGTCAAAAAAGATTTCGAGTTTATCCACAAATAGAACCTATTGCTGCTTATTCAATAGAATGTGAAATTGAGATTATTAAGAGTGAGGATGGAAAAATATTAGTGCAAAAAACTATTCCTTTTAATCACAATCATATATTTGGCAAAACTAATTATGCGGTAGTAGAAGTAGAAATTCCTCGGTATTCTGGGGAAGTATTTGTCAGATTAACTACTGTAATTACAGATAGAATATCCCTAGCAACAGAGCAGGAAGTAATGGTATCTTGGAATTTTGCAAATTTTGCTTAAAATCAGGAGAAAAATTAGATGAAATTATATGGGGTAGTAGAAGTAGAAATTTATCAGTATTCTGGGGAAGTAGTTGTCAAATTAATAGTATCTTGAAATATTGCCAATTTTGCCTAACATCAGTAGAAAAATTCAATGAAATTATATGCAGTAATAGAAGTAGAAGTTCCTCAGTATTCTGGAGAAGTAGTTGTCAAGTTAAATGCTGTAATTATAGACAGAATATCCCTAGTACAAGATGGCGTAAATAACTGACCAGTTACAAAATTCTCAAACAATTACAAATCAAAAATGATTGACTTTTAAATGCTAGACTTTTAACTTCCGTGTAGTGGCACTAGCACTAGCAGCAGAACAAAAAGTAATGGTATCTTGAAATATTGCCAATTTTGCCTAACATCAGGAGAAAAATTCAATGAAATTATATGCAGTAATAGAAGTAGAAGTTCCTCAGTATTCTGGAGAAGTAGTTGTCAAGTTAAATGCTGTAATTACAGACAGAATATCCCTAGTGCAGGATGGGGAAAATAACTGACCAGTTACAAAATTCTCAAACAATTACAAATCAAAAATGATTGACTTTTAAATGTATGACTTTTAACTTCTGCTTTCTTTCGGTAGGAAATGCAGAAGTAAACATAACTTTTAATTCTCTTTGGAGACTAATTCGGACTTCGGTGCGATAATAACTCATAGCTGATAGCTGATAGCTGATAGCTGTTTGCTTACAACTTTGCTTAATATCAGGAGAAAAATTAGATGAAATCAACAGTTTTTATTATTACAGGAATGCACCGTTCGGGAACCTCATTAACAGCTTCTTTATTTCAGAGTGTAGGGGTAAATATTGGAGAGAAATTAGTGAGGCCGGAATATGGAAATATTAGGGGGCATTTTGAAGATATCGAATTTGTGGAACTGCAAAAAGGAATATTAGGTTCCCAAGGTTTGGATGATTTAGGAAGTAATGTTGAAATTACAGAAATTCCCGTCAAGAAACAATATTTAAAGGCGGCTAAACGATTAATTAAAAACCGTGGAGAAGCTCAAGATAATTTAGGAAAAATCTGGGGATGGAAAGACCCAAGAACAACATTATTTTTAAACTTTTGGTTAAACTTATTGCCAGATGCTAAGTTTATTTTTGTCTATCGTTCGCCGTGGGAAGTAGTAGATTCACTTTATCGACGAGCTACGGATGAAAATTTATTGGAACAGCCAGAAATAGCTGTGAAAATGTGGCTGAATTCTAATCAAAGAATCTTAGATTTTTATCAAAGTTTTTCTCAGCAATGTTTAATAGCAAAGGTTGATAGTATTGGCAAAAATCCTGAAGGTTTTATTCAAGCAGTTAATGATAAGTTTGAAATAGACTTACCAACACCTACCCCAGGAAATTTTGAAGAATCTTTGTTAGTAAAGGATATTATTAAAACCAGTAGACCTAACCTAATAGAAAAATATTTCCCAGAAACATTAGAGATTTATCAACAACTAGAAAAAATAGGTTTAGGTGGCGAGTCAGGAGCAGAATTAATCACAAATATCCAGAACAATCGCCAATTATGGGAATTTCAAGATTGGTCGAATATTCGAGGTTTAGAAAAACAAATTAATCTGTTAGAAACAGACTTGAAAAAATGGCAAGAAATTTTCCAAGAAGCACAGCATAAAGTACATAATCTAGAAAAAGAACTGGGTGTAACTCAGCAACAACTGGATAGCAGAGAAGTTACACTCCAAGAGTCTGTTAAAAAATTAGAAGTACTAGAAAGAGAACTAGGTGAAACCCAAACTAAACTTGACGGTAAAGAAAGAAAATTCCAAGAACATCAAACCAAAATTTCCACATTAGAAATCAAACTAGGGCAAGCTCAGGCGCAATTTGAAAGTACAAAAATTAAACTAGATGAGTCTCAAAAGAAAATCATTGGATTAGAAATAGATTTAGGTCAAGCTCAAGCAAAACTTCATAATTCAGCGACAAGATTTCAAGAAGCTTTAGCCAAAATATTAGGTCTAGAAACAGAACTAGGTAAAGCTCAAGTTCAACTGGATGGTACTCTGGTAAAACTAACTGAATCTCAGAAAAAATTATTAGGGGTAGAAACAGAGTTAGGGCAAACCCAAGTTCAACTTGAAAGAAATAAAATTAGGTTACAAGAGTCTCAGGATAAAATTCAACTTTTAGAAACAGAATTTGGTCAAACTCAACAACAACTTAACGGTAATATCGCTAAGTTACAAGAGTCTCAAAGTAAAATTCAACTGTTAGAAACGGAATTAGGAAAAACAGAAGGAATATTAAATGGTACTCAAGTAAAATTAGTCCAATCTCAGGACAAAATTCAACTGTTAGAAACAGAATTAGGAAAAACAGAAGGAATATTAAATGGTACTCAAGTAAAATTAGTCCAATCTCAGGATAAAATTCAACTGTTAGAAACAGAATTAGGAAAAACAGAAGGAATATTAAATGGTACTCAAGTAAAATTAGTCCAATCTCAGGATAAAATTCAACTTTTAGAAACAGAATTAGGGCAAACTCAAACTCAACTAGAGCAAATTCAAGCTGAATTAAACGTCCAACATCTAGAAACTGAAACACTTAGGGTGGAAATGTCTGCCATGAAATCTTCCAAGTTTTGGAAACTGCGGGAAAAGTGGTTTGGTCTGAAAGGGAAATTAAGCAAGCTATCACAGCACTTATTTTTCTCCATCGACTCCCCTACTAACTGGAAAATTTCTAACTCCCAGATACAAATAGTAGGTTGGTGTTTCCATAGCGGTAGTCTTAACATCCAAACTATTCGTGCCAAAGTGGGAGGCGAAATTTTTCCTGGTAACTATGGTATCTCGCGACCAGATGTTGCCCAACAATATCCAGACATTCCTACTGCGGAAAACTCCGGTTTCCAAGTATATATACAACTCTCCCCAGGAAATTATCAATTAATTCTCGAAGCACAGGATAAAAAAGGAAAGTGGCATAAATTTGCCTCCTATCCAATATCAGTATCTACAGTCGAAGCAAATTTTGATGCACCTACAGACTGGCAACAAGGGGAGGGGGTAATTTTATTTGCGGGTTGGTGTTGCCATCCAGAACAGAAAATTACAAAATTAGTTCTCAAATGTGGGGATATTTCCGTAGACTGCGCTTATGGTTTGCGTCGAAAAGATGTGGGAGAAGTTTTCCCTAACTTATTCGGAAGTTCAGATAGTGGGTTTGAAGCAACGGTCGAACTTCCACCCGGAAAATGGCAAGTTAGTTTAGAAGCACATTTGGAAAATGGGGAAATAGTCGGTTTCCCTTGCTCAGAAATTTTAAAACTAAGACGTTATAGTTTCTGGGAAAAAGCTAAGGATAAATTTCAGCAGTTATCCAAATTTGCCAAAGCGATTCGGAAACGGACTGCGGAAAGGAAACAAAGGTTAGGTCGCATCATCCCCCTACCTTCAGAATTACCTGGTATTGCCAGACAAATATTACAGATATATCGACAGGAACAATGGCAAGAGGGGGAATTATTACCGCCTCCTGGATTTGTAGTGCCAGAAACTATAGATATTTATGACGCTTGGTTGGCTGTAAATAACTGGGGCGATCGCTCGGTTCAATATTTAATTTCTCGGTTAGAGAGTTGTCAGACAGTTTTGCCTAAAATTTCTGTGGTTATGCCAGTTTATAATCCACCTGTGGAATTTTTAGACAAAGCAATCGCCAGTGTACTAAACCAAGTGTACCAAAATTGGGAATTTTGTATAGCGGATGATTGTAGTAGTAATCCAGATATTCGGGAATTTTTGACAGAAATGGCTGAGAAAGACTGTCGGATTAAGTTAATATTCCGTTCTGAAAATGGAAATATTAGTGCTGCGACGAATTCTGCTGCTGAACTTGCTACGGGAGATTTTATTCTCTTTTTAGATAATGATGATGAACTTACCCCGGATGCTTTGGGAGAGGTGGCTTTATATTTAAGTCAAAATCCAGAGACAGATTTTCTCTATTCGGACGATGACAAAATTAATGTGGAAGGCAAAAGATTCGACCCTCAATTTAAACCGGAATATTCTCCAGAGCTGTTACTTTCCTATATGTATATGGGTCATTTGTGTGTAGTTAGAAAAGAAATTTTTGACAGAGTTGGAGGTTTAAGAATTGGTTTTGAAGGGTCTCAAGATTATGATTTTGCTTTAAGAGCAACAGAAATTTCTCGCGAAGTTGGGCATTTACCTTTGGTGTTATATCATTGGCGAACTTCTCCTGGTTCGACTGCTATTTCTGGTGGGGAAAAACCGAAAAGTTTTCTAGCAGGTGAAAGAGCGGTTCAAGAAAGTTTAAAACGTCGTGGTGTGAAGGGAGATATTTATCAACCAGATTGGGCAGTGCGAGAAAATTTGGGAATTTTTAAAGCTACTTTTCCGGACGAAGGTAAGTCGGTAAGTATTATTATTCCGACTAAAAATCAAGTCAAGTTATTGAAGAGTTGTATTGAGTCTTTGAGAAAGACTACTTATGAGAATTATCAAATATTTGTGATTGATAATGAGAGTGATGAACCTGAAATTTTAGAATATTTTGCAAATCTAAAAAGTTCATTTTCTAGGTCGGCAAATATATCAGTTATTTCTATTCCTAACAGTGGGGGTAAGTTTAATTTTGCTGCAATTAATAATCGTGCTGTAGAACAGGTTGATAGTGAATATATTCTATTTTTAAATAATGACACGGAGGTTATTTCTCCTAACTGGTTAAGTCAAATGATTGGTTATGCACAATTTCCTGGTGTTGGTGCAGTGGGTGCCAAATTAATATATCCCGATAAAAGGATTCAACACGCAGGAGTAATTCATGGTTTACATCATGGTTTAGCAGGTCATGCTTTTAAATTATTACATAGTGAAAATAGGGGTTATCTTTCTCAAGCTTTTGTGTCAAGAAATTATTCGGCAGTAACTGCTGCTTGTATGTTAACTTCCCGGCAATTATTTTTAGATTTGGGTGGTTTTGATGAGTCAAATTTTGCCGTTGCTTATAATGATGCTGACTATGGTTATCGACTTTTAGAAAGAGGTTATCGTTCAGTTTATTGTCCAGATGCTGAGTTAATTCATAAGGAAGGAACGAGTCGCGGTTATTCTGATAATCCCCAAGAAGAAGCAAATTATCGTCAGAAATATTCTCAGATGGTTGATAGATTTTATAGTCCTCATTTTTCTCTAGAAAGTGAATTATTTGAAATTCAACCAAGACGATATTTTATTGGGAAGGAAGAAGGAAGAAGCAAGAAGGAAGAAGGAATTAAAAAGTCAAAAGTCAAAAGTCAAAAATTAGGAGTTAGGAATCAGGAATCAGGAGTCAGGAGTCAGGAGTCAGAATTTCATAATTATCCTAATGAATCAGAATTAAATTTTATAGGGAAGAAAGAAGGAAGAAGCAAGAAGGAAGAAGTTGATGAGTCTCAGAAAAAATCAGATATAAATATTCTCGAAAATGTTGATAACTCTCTATATAAACCAGAAATAAATAATCCGGCAAAAGTGGGAAATTCTCTAAATCAACCACCAATAAATAGTCAGGCAAAAGTTAATGAGTCTCAGCCAGAATCACAAATAAATAATCCGACAAAAGTGGGAAATTCTCTAAATCAACCAGAAATAAATAATTTGTCAGTAGAGGCAAATTCTCCAAATCAACCAGAAATAAACGAACTGGTTAATTATAGTGAGGAAAACTTACTCGCTAAGATGAAAGACATTTTTCCCAGAATTAAATTATTGATGTGTAGTAATTCCTTAGACCTGACTGGTGCGCCACTTCATCAATTAGAAATTGCCCTAAAATTGGCAAATGATGGAATTGTTGAACCAATAATTTTTTCTGTCAATGATGGAGAGTTGAGAGAAATTTATCAACAGCATAATATTCAGGTTGTTGTTCTAGATAATCCACTAGAACATATTTATCAAAGAGATATTTATGATGAAGCTTTAGCTAGTTTTGCCAAACAAATAAAAGCACTAAATATTGATGTTATGTATATCAATACTTTAGAAAACTTTTTCATGGTAGATGTCGCTCAGATGTTAAATATTCCCAGTGTCTGGAATGTACATGAAAGTGAGCCTTGGCAAACTTATTTTAATCGGTTTGGCACAGAGATAGCTGCTAGAGCATTAGAATGTTTCCGCTATCCTTATCGAATAATTTTTGTGGCAGATGCTACTCGAAATAGATACTTACCTTTGAATAGTCATCACAACTTTACCGTCGTACATAATGGCTTAGATTTACAATTATTAAAATCAGCAGCTCAGAAATGGTCAAAACAATCGGCAAGGTCAACTTTAGAAGTCAAAAATGATGAAATTGTCATTCTATTATTAGGTACTGTTTGCGATAGGAAAGGTCAACACGATTTAGTAAAAGCCTTATCATTTATTCCTGAAGCAGAAAGTCAAAAAATCAAATGTTTTCTAGTAGGCGATCGCCCAAATCTTTACAGTTTAAAATTACACGAACTTTTGACTGAATTACCAGAAGAAATTCAACAGCGAGTAGAAATAGTCAAAGAAACTCCAGAAACAGCCAAATATTATCAAGCAGCAGATATATTTGTTTGTACTTCTCGGGTCGAGAGTTTCCCAAGAGTCATATTAGAAGCAATGGCTTATGATTTACCCATAGTTACTACTCCAGTTTTTGGCATAGTTGAACAAGTAAAACCAAATATTAATGGTTTATTCTATACTCCCGATAACCCAGAAGAATTAGCAAATGTTTTGACATCTTTATTGATAGATGAAGCATTGCGTCATCGACTCGCAGATAATTCTAAATATGTACTGGAGTCATTAAATACTTTTGCTGAAATGACAGAAACTTATGGTCAAATATTCAGAGAAGCATACTTTTATTTAGATAAATTAGCACACAGGGATTATGGCACAGATGTACGGATTAATTAGTGAGTTTAATGTTACTAATAATTTCCAAATTAGAGTTATATGAGAAGCAATAGCCGATAATTTATCCATAGTTACTACTCCATTATTTAGCATTGTGGAACAAGTAAAACCAAATATTAATGGTTTATTCTATACTCCCGATAACCCAGAAGAATTAGCAAATGTTTTGACATCTTTGTTGACAGATGAAGCATTACGTCATCGACTCGCAGATAATTCTAAATATGTATTGGAGTCATTAAATACCTTTGCATAAATGACAGAAACTTATGGTCAAATATTCAGAGAAGCATACTTTTCTTTAGACAAATTAGCACACAGGAATTATGGCACAGATGTACGGATTAATTAGTGAGTTTAATGTTACTAATAATTTCCAATTTTGTGTTACTCTTGACTTTGGTTATGGAGTCATTAAACACTTTTTTAGACTCTTATTTTTCTAGAAAAATAAGGGTATTAAAGCTTAATTTTACCCCCCTACTCCCCTACTCCCCTACTCCCCTACTCCCTTACTCCCTTACTCCCCTACTCCCCTACTCCCTCAAGAGGTCAAACCAATGATTTTTATTAATCCCAAAACAGATTTTGCCTTCAAGAAAATATTTGGTTCCGAACAAAGTAAAGACATTTTAATTAGTTTCCTAAACAGCATCCTCTATGACAGTAATCCTACTATCAAAGACCTACAAATCCTCAACCCCTATCTCGTACCTAAAATTCGAGGTTTAAAAGATACTTATTTAGATGTTAAAGCCAAAATTACTGGTGAAAAAACTGTAATTATTTAAATGCAAGTTTTAAACTTAGAAGGATTTGAAAAGCAGATTTTATATAATGCAGCTAAAACTTATTCTACTCAGTTAAATTCAGGAGAAGATTACACTTTGCTAAATCCTGTTATTGGCTTGACTATTACAGATTTTGAAATGTTCTCTGGGTTAGATAAAACAATTTCTCACTTTCTGCTCAAAGAAAAAGATTACTTAATAGACTATCCTGTTTATGATATTGAATTAGTCTTTGTGGAATTGCCCAAATTTACTAAATAAATCTCATAATTAACAACAATTACTGATAAATGGCTGTATTTTCTCAAAAGTGCGAATAGTTTAGATTCTGTGCCAGAAAAAATGAGGGAAGTTCCAGAAATTCATAAAGCATTTGAAGTTGCTAATCAAGCTGGTTTGACTAGAGAATAATTTGAAAATTTAGAGGCACGGGAAACTTATATCGCCGAAAAAAAAAATGCTATAAAAAGAGCCATAAAACAAGGAATTGAGCAAGGTAATCGAGAAGCTAAAATCGAAATTGCCAAACGATTACTAGAATTTTTAGATGCAAAAAGTGTTAGTCAAAATACAGGTTTAAGTTTAGAAGAAGTTCAAAACTTGAGAAACCAATGATAGAGAAAACAAAGCATTCTAAAATTAATAATTAACAATTACCTTTCCTTGAAAAGAAGAAAATTGACTAAAAGAAAAATTTTTTATTTTCTCTTGATCGATTGGATATGGGGGGGATATCTAGCCATCCCTTGACCGCTTTTCTACTTTAAAGGAGAGCCTTTAAATCTTTATTATTTGGTAATTTTTAAGTCAAAATTTGTAGTTAAAGTATGAAAAATTGGTCTTAAAACTGGCAAATTATGAAAATAAATAATGTTTAATCTAGATTTTCCTAAAAGCACAGAAATACATTACTTAACTAAATTTTATGGTTGGTACATTTCTGAAAATAATTTCAATATTCAACTAAGTATTTATCTAAATGGAAAACCTTATGCCTCCCTTTTACATGGTGGATATCGACCAGATGTAGCTGCTGCTTTTCCAGAAAAAAAATATGCTAGTCATAGTGGTTTTGGGGGAGAGCTTTTACTGCCAAAAAATATTAAACCAGAGACAGATATAAAAATAGAAATATTTGCCGATGGAAGAGAAAAAATATTATTATTTCAAAATCAATTTAAAATTATTGGAAATATCCCTAACCAACCTCAACGACAGAAAATTTTCAACCTACAAAAACTATTAATTTGCCCCCAATGTGGAAATATAGCTGCACCATGTAATAAAAAAAATTGCCCTATATGGATAAGAAGCAATACTCCTCATATTTTGCAACCAGGAGATTTACCATTTATTAAACTCACAGAAACAGAAACTACCCATCCTTACTCAGAAGGAATTTTAACAGTATTAAATAAAATTGGAGAAAATGGAATAGTTTTAGATTTTGGCGCAGGTAACACTCAAAAAGAATATCTAAAGCCAAATATTTGTTACTTAGATGTGCAGCAATATCAATATACAGATGTCGTCTGCTCAACATTAAAATTACCATTTTCAGATAACTGCTTTGATGGCATAATTAGTCATGCAGTTTTTGAACATTTACCTAATCCATTTTTTACCGCAAAAGAACTTTATCGCATCTTAAAACCAGGAGGTTTAATATTTATTGATACTGCATTTTTACAACCACTTCACGCTGACCCCAGCCATTATTTTAATATGACAATTCATGGTTTACGGCAAATTTTGTCAGACTTTGAAGAAATCAATAGTGGTATTTTTCCCCATCATTATCCATCCTATAGTATGATGATGTTTATTCAAACTGTCTGGCCTTATATTCAACAACAAGAATGGCAAGAACGTTTAGAAGATTGGCACGCTTTTTTAGTACAAGAAGGTGATAATTTAGATATTGTATTAGGAGAAAAGGGTAGAGAAATTTTAGCAGCAGGAGTATTTTTTGAGGGTAAAAAAACCACAGAAAGCTGAATAAAGTCTTTTTGCTGAGGTAGGAGACAGGAGACAGGAGAAAACCCACCCCTAACCCCTCCCAGGAGGGGGAGACGGAGAAATGGGTCGGGAGCGAGGAGGTAGGAGTAAGAATTGTAAGAATGATTTTTCTGCCCAACTATACGCCTAAAATACTAGCTTTTTGAGCGTTTTCAACTGAAACAGAGGCACTGCAATTCGAGCCTAAAAATACTCAAACCTTTATATATAAATACTTTTATATTTGATCGGTAAGCCCTATTTAATTATTAATTATTTGGTAATGGATAGCCTTTTAAGGAGATAAAAAAAGAGAATATTTCAGATTTCAAGCCTCCTTATTGTAGAGGTACTGATAACTGATAACTGATAACTGAAATAACCTCACGCTTCTTGGGAATTGCTATATGAGGATTTGATTGTTATTAAAATGCATAATATCAATATTCCCTGCTATATAATATTTCACAATTAAAAGAAAATTTTTATATGTCAGAAAAGAGTTTCAATCATCAGCATCAGAATCAAGCCCAAAAATATTGGCAAACAAATCCAAAAGCAGCTTTAGTAAATAGTAATCAGTGGGTATCTAATTTGATTATTGAAAAAGCTATTAATAAAAGAATATCTGGTGGCGAAACAGAAAAATATTGGCTAGCTTGGTTGATAGAAGATTTTTTTGCTGGCAGAAAATTTGATAGTTTATTGTCTATTGGTTGTGGCGTTGGTAATCACGAAATACTAATGGCTAAGTTGGGTTTAGCTAAGAATATTGATGCCTTTGATTTTTCTGAATCAGCATTAGCAATTGCTAGAAGAGATGCAGAAAAAGCCGGAGTTAAAATTAATTTATACCAAGATAATTTTAATACTTTTACTCTTAACAAAAAATATGACCTAATAACGTGCTTTGGTTCTTTGCATCATGTGAAAGAATTAGAACACTGTTTGTCCACAATCAAAAATAGCTTAAAGCCTCAAGGTTATGTAATCTTAAATGAGTATATTGGTGATTGTTTCAATATTTATGAACAACAACAATTAGATATTATTAATCGTATATATAATTGCTTTGATGATAGTCTAAAATCTGTCAAAGTATCAAAATATAAAAGCCCAAGTATTGAAGAAGTATTTACACTAGACCCATCTGAAGCAGTACGTTCAAAATTGATATTGGCATTCATCAAATACTACTTTCATATAGAAGTTTTGAATCACTATGGTGGTGGATTAATTAACGAACTATATCAATTACTAGATAGTAATCAATTTGTTACTGAAGACCCCAAAGGAGAAACAATAATCAGATTATTACTGGAATTTGAGAAAATTTTAATGGAAATTCCAGGAGGTTTAAAAAGTGATTTTTGCTTATGTATTCTCCGACATAAAAAATTAAAAGAACAATCCAAAAAACCTAATTTTTTGATAATTGGAGCGCAGCAATGTGGTGTTAATTACTTACATAAGTATCTTTTTCAACATCCTAAAGTAGCAGCAGTTAAACAACCATCATTACATTTTTTCGATCTAAATTTTCATCAAGGAATAAACTGGTATCAAAATCAATTTGTAGTGGAAGAAGAAAGTGATTTAATTACAGGAGAATCAAGTTCTTACTATTTATTTCATCCTCTTGTTCCTCAAAGAGTTTACAATTTTTATCCTAATATAAAGTTGATTGTCATACTAAGAAATCCTATAGATAGAGCAATCAATCACTACTACCATGAAGTGAAATTAGGTTATGAATCTTTAAGTTTATCAGAAGCGATCGCTACAGAATCTAATCGTTTAAAAGGAGAAGTTGAGAAAATTATAGAAACAGAAACATATTACAGCTTTAACCATCAACACTACACATATTTATCTCGCGGTAAATACGTCGAGCAACTACAAAATTGGATGAAATTTTTCCCAAAAGAACAATTTTTAATTCTGCAAAGTGAAGATTTGTTTAATCATCCTCAAGAAACTATGAACAAAGTATTTAAGTTTCTCGATTTGAAGCCAGAATTAATAGATGATTATATCGATCATAATCAAGAAAAAAAACCTGACATTAACTCTAAAACATACCAGCAATTAACAGAATACTTTCAACCCTATAACCAAAAACTCAAGGAATATATTGGTATCAAATTCCACAAAAAAATCGACTATCCAATCAACTATCAAAAGCCACATTTTCTGATAATTGGCGCTCAGAAATGTGGTACTAATTCCTTATATAACTATTTAGTGCAACACCCTTTAGTTGCAGCATCCTTACAACATGAAATTCATTACTTTGACTTAAATTTTGATAAGGATTTAAAATGGTATCAATCGCAATTTCCCGAATTAGAGCCAGGAATAATTACAGGAGAATCAAGCCCTTACTATTTATTCCATCCTCTCGTACCCCAACGAATTTTTGATATATATCCTCAGATGAAATTAATTATATTGTTGAGAAACCCAGCAGAAAGAGCAATATCTCATTATTATCACGAAGTTAGATTAGGAACTGAAAAATTAACTTTGAAAGAAGCGATCGCTGCCGAACAAAATCGCCTAAAAGGAGAAGTTGAAAAAATAATTCAAACAGGAACATATTACAGTTTTAATCATCAACATTATACATATCTAGCAAGAGGCAAATATATTGAACAACTACAAAATTGGATGAATATTTTTCCCAAGGAACAATTTCTCATTCTCCTGAGTGAAGACTTATTTAACCACCCACTAGAAACCATGAACAAAGTATTTCAATTTCTAGAATTACCTACATACCACTCAGAAACATATTTTAGATATAATTCTGGTAATTACTCACAACCTAGAGATGAAATATACCAACAATTAGTAACATATTTTCAACCATATAATCAAAAATTAACTAAGTATTTAGGTATTGAACTAAACTGGCAACTTTAATCAAAAAATTGACAAAATATAGCGACATAACTATGACTATTGATTATGAAAATTCTTGGGAAGAATATGCAAAAAAATGGCATGAAGATTATCCCGAATTAACTCATATAGGTGACGAATGGATAGGTAAAGCAGCAGGGGCAGCCAACTCATTAGCAGAATATGAAAAATTAATAGAACAAAAATTTATAGCACCATATGTCAATGAAAAACATACAGTACTAGAAATAGGCATTGGTGGAGGACGTACAGCAGAATTGTTGCTCAAACATTGCCAAAAATTAATATGTGCTGATATCTCCAATTCTATGTTAAATGCTACTAAAAATCGACTCGGCGAAGCCAAAGTCAAATACCTAAAACTTGATGGAATAACATTAAATGAAATTGATTCAAAAACAGCAGATGTTTGTTTTTGTTACGACACAATGGTGCATTTAGAACCCAGAGATATTTTTAACTACCTAACCAAAATACCCGCCAAATTACGAGGAGAAAAAATTTGCATATTTCACCACACAAATACCCTCAGCGATCTAGGTTGGCAAAGATTTCTCAAAGATTGGGATAACAATCTTATGGGAAAACGAAACGGAACCGCTCACTCAGTAATGACTAATACAATAATGGAGAAATTTCTATCCCATCTAAAATACAAAATTATTCATCAAGATACTAATTCAGTTCCTAGAGATTGTGTATGGATATGCCAGGCACCAGACATTATTTAGGGTTTGCTGAAAAAGTCTTTTTAAGGAGTAGGGGAGTGGAGGAGTAGGGAAGTGGGGGAGTAGTTAGGAGGAACGGAGAATAGAATTTAATTAGGAGGTAGTCAAATATATTTGTCAGAGTTATTTTTCTGCAATTATTCTGCCTTTTATGCTAAAATTTTGAGGGTTTTGGACGTAATACCAGGCACTTTTTTACATCATAAAAAGACTAAAGCCAATATCAGTCAATTCTTTAAGATTTAATCAGCAAACCCTATTTAAACGTAAGCAAACAGCCGTCAGCTATTAACTATCAGCTATGAATTTTAGGCAAGGTAAAAGCAACCTTTGAAATTGAGAAAAAATAAAAAGTTACTGCCATACGTCCCCTGACTAAACCCTAGAAGTAATGAATAATTACTAATTGCTGATAGCTGACTGCTAATAGCTGTTTGCGCAGCAGTCCCCAGGAAATGCTTACATTCAAACATTAAAAAATAATCATTAATAATACAAATTTAGAACTTATGAAATATCTCTTCCTACACCCAAACTTTCCTGCCCAATATCGTCATATTATTACCGCTTTAGGAGCAAATCCTAATAATCAAGTTGTATTTGGCACAAAAAACGAACGCCCAGAGTGGAAAATACCAGGAGTTCACAAAGCATTATTCAAACCAAGTCGCGAACCACGTCCAGAAACCCATCACTACGTCCGTCCCCTAGAAAGTGCAGTAATTTATGGACAAGCCGTATTTAGAACCGCAGAACAACTCAAAGCACAGGGGTTTGTGCCAGATATAATTTGTGGCCACTCTGGCTGGGGACCCACCTTATTTGTCAAAGAAGCATTTCCGAACACCCCACTTCTTTGCTACTTTGAATGGTTCTATCATTCCCATGGTTCTGATGCTGACTTCGACCCCGCAGAACCCTTAACAGTAGATGATATGGCCAGAATAAGAGTAAAAAATGCTCCCATACTCATAGACTTGTACACCTGTGATTGGGGATTATCCCCCACATATTGGCAGCGGTCACAATTTCCCACAGAACTCCAAAACAAACTATCAGTACTCCACGATGGGGTAGATACTGATTATTTTAAACCCAATCCAGAGGCAAAATTAGTACTACCTAATTTAGACCTGTCCGGTGTTGATGAACTTGTAACTTATGTAGCGCGAGGCATGGAACCCTATCGGGGATTCCCAGAATTTATAGAAGCGATCGCCTATCTCCAAGAAAGGAGGCCCAACTGCCATGTAGTAGTAGTCGGTTCTGAAAGAGTTTGCTACGGTAAATCTTTACCCAATGGTAAAACTTACAAACAAGAAATGTTAGAAAAAATACCCTTGGACTTATCACGAGTTCACTTCGTTGGTTCATTGCCCTATGGTCTATACTTAAAAGTCATTCAAGCATCTGATGTTCATGTATACTTGACCAGACCCTTTGTTCTTTCATGGTCTATGATTGAGTCTCTATCCACAGGTTGTCTAATTGTAGGCTCAGATACACCTCCTGTGAGGGAAGTTATTGAGGATGGTAAAAATGGCCTATTAGTAGACTTCTTCTCCCCCAAACAAATAGCTGACCGCATTGATGAAGTGTTGAATCATCCAACTCGCATGGCAGAAATACGTGCCAAGGCCCGCAAAACAGTTTTAGAGCGATACGCTCTTTCCAACTTATTAGCAAAACATTTAGAACTAATTCATCAAGTTGCTAACCGCACCTTACAAATCAAAGATGTAGGTATAGAAAAAAAACAACCTCTAACCTCATCTAAACTCTAGATACCTTAAAAATCAACCATACTATATGGGAACCTAAAATCAACAATCCACGTCCTCCGGTAATGTTAACACTATAATCAATCATTAAAAATATGCTGCCTTAGTATAAATACTAGATTGTACTTAAAAGTCAATAATGGTAAACCCATAGGCACATAGTAGGCCAAATTTTGGCTGATAATTTTTGTAGTTAAAAGGCTAGACTTATTCCAGATAAACAGGTTAAACTACAGCCGAATATAAAATTACTGGTATTTGTTGGTAGTTGAGCCAAACAAAACAATTGTCCATATTTTAGATATAAACCATGTAGAGGAGTGAAACGGTATGGTAACGCTAACTGATGGAGATGATCGCTTCGATCAGGAGGATTCTGGTAATATAGCACCTGATACGATTAATGCTATTGGTGGAGACGACACGATCTTTACTTCGACCCTAGGTGGCAGTCTAGCTAGAGGTGGAGATGGAAACGATACACTGGTATCTAGGGGTCCTTCTGGTATTAACAACTCTGGTCAACCAGATACTCTCGAAGGTGGTGCAGGGAGTGACTCCCTGGAATTCCAAGCTGCTGCTGGTTTCGGATTTGGAGATGATGAAAATGATACCTTAGTAGCTGTTTCCCGTACTAGCCTTTATGGAGGTCAGGGAGATGACTTTCTCCGTGGCCTGATTGGAGATAACTGGTACTCTGCCAATCAAGGTAATGATATCCTACTTATCGGCACAAGAGATAGTCTTTATGGTGGCAGGGATAATGACACTATTAGTGTCTTTGCTCCGGAAGTAGTAGAGGCACTTGATTTTGACACCTTACCTACATTTACAGGTGACACAGGTCAAGGCCAAAACTTTATTTCTGCAAACCGACAAGAAGATTTAGTTGTTGCTTTTGGCGATCGCGATACTATCTACGGCGGTAGAGATAATGACACATTATATTCTTTGGGTAGCCAAGTCCGTTTAAGTGGAGATCGTGGCAATGATGTAATAGTTCAGCTAAATCAGGAATCTGTAGGTACCCCTGTTAATAGCACAGCTATAGCTTTAACTTCGATAGAAAGGTCTACTCTAATAGGTGGTGAAGGTAATGACTTTATTCAAGGTGCAGTAGGGCCATTTGGTGATGGTAGAAATTCCTTAGATGGCGGAGCTGGCAACGATACTATCAGGGGCCAAGCTTCAAGAGATACCTTGGTTGGTGGTGAAGGTGATGACTTAATTATCACTGGTTTGATCGAAGAAAATGAAGATAAATTTAGTACTAATGGTATAGCAGTTACTGTTCCCGGTTTTGCTGGTCAAAACAGATTAGATGGTGGTGCCGGTAATGATACTCTAGCATCAGGCTTTTTATCAGATACTATGATTGGTGGTCAGGGAAATGATTGTCTCAGTGGTATCTTTAGTCGTGTGGATGGGGGCGAGGGTGACGATACCATTGATGCTACAAGCATCAGTACCAATGCTTCGGGTGGTGGTAGTATTGAAGTTACTCTGATTGGTAGTTCAGGTAATGATATCCTTTTGGGTAGTACCAACGCTGGTGTGGCAAACTTCTTTGATGGTGGTACGGGTAATGACTTTATTCAGTTTGGTGGAACAAGCGATCAGTTAATTGGGAATACACAAGGTAACGATACAGTAATAGCATTTCAGGGTGGAGGTACAGCACCATTCTTCATAGAAGATACTCAAGGTAGTAACACTTTAAGTGGTGGTGATGGAGGAGATACCTTAATTACTGGAGCAGGTGATGATTCCATTGTGGGTGGTACTGCAGATGACTCATTAGGAGATAGTATTAGCGCTGGTGCAGGGGATGATGTTATATTTGGCCGTGGAGGAACTGATACCATTCTTGCTGGTGCTGGTGATGACTATATTGCAGCTGGCCTTAATGGTACAGGGGACTCCTTAATTGGTGGTCAAGGTAACGATAGCTTTGCTTATTTTGCCGTTGAGGAGGGTGTCACTGAAAATAGTGTGATCGTAGACTTCGATCCTTCTGATGACCGGATACTTCTAGACTTGAATGGATTTAATTTGGAAAATTCCAGCAAAAACTCAATTATTGGCATTAATGATTTTGCTGGTGTTGGTCCAGGTGATAACTATGAAGATAGCTTTGCTCGAACTAGCGGTCCTACTATTATCTATGAACGAAACCCAAAAACAGATCCAAATGACACATCAGATGACCCAGAACTAGCTGGTTCAGGTCTGTTAAAGTACGATCCTAACGGTAATCTGGAAAATGATGATAGTAATCCTATTATTACCATTGCTCGCCTCAATGGTACTCCTAACCTACTTCAATCTGACATCTTTATTATCTAATATAATCTATTAGCATTAAGCAAAATTATGAGGTTGTGATTGATTTTTAATCACTCCTCATTTTTTTCTGGATTAGTTTCTGTTTTGACTTGTTTTTCTACTTTATTTGTACCTTCACTCTGAGTTTTTTCCTTAGCTGGAGCTTGTTCTTGAATCAATGTTATTTGATTATCAATTAAACTCAAAAATGTAGTGCCAAAATGCTGAATTTCTAGAAAACTTGCATCAGCAGCAGCAGGTTTATAAATTTTAAAAGTCCGCATAATTCCTAAAGTAGCAGCACTTTCTAACGGACCAATAAAGCTGGTATCTCGGTCTAAAAAATAAGGTTTACTAGCCCATTTTTTCATCTGTTCGGCATTCAAAAAATAACAACCAGAGTGGGGGTTAAGAGTTCTATGAAAGGCAATTACCTTTTCCATGATTTTTCCCTTAAGCTGATATTGCTCTCGAATATTTTGAAATTTAGCTGTTATTTCTGGTTTTAAATCTCCATCTATATAAGCTTTGGGAACAGCTCCTAAAGGAGAAATTTCATAACGATTTGGTTGAAGTAAATTACCATTTCCTGTGTGGTGATTAAACCAATTTAACTTCACAAATAACCATGGATCATGTAGTATTAAATCATCTTCTAAGTAACAATAATAATCGTATTTCCCAAGACATGATTTCATTACTTCCTGACATTCAAAACCTAGTAACATAGGTTCTACGTTAGTGCTGTGGTGCATCAGAAAATTTGAGGGCAAAGGAATTTGAGATAATAAATGAAGACCTTTAGTGGTACAAACAATAATATCAATATCATGGCCATGATTTTGATTGGCTGGAATTGCTTGATGTCTACTAATATCAATTATGTACTGAGATTTAGCATATAAGGCACGCAATGCAGTTAAACAGGTAGTTAATGCTATGCGTCGTGTTTGCGGGTCTTTGCGTAAAGAACCATGTTTTCCGCTACCTTCAGGGTTAAAGAAATGAGCAATTGTAAATAATATTCGCATTTTTGGAAGAGGGAATAGGGAACAGGGAATAGGGAATAGGGAGTAGGGGAGTAAGGAGTAGAAAAATATACTAATACTAACTTTTCTGGCAGCTCAACTGCTTATTCAAAAATCATACGTCAATTTTGATCTGTTAAATAGTTCTGGAACACTATGTTTTTAATAATTTAATTTTTTTAGAAAATAAACATAGACTAATAAAGTATACTATTTTTTTTTGATAACTAAATAGGGCTTGCTGATTAAATCTAAAAGTCTTTATAAATAAAGGTAAGTGCCTTTTTAAGTATCAAAAAGTGCGAGTTTTTAAGCGGTAATGGTTCAAAAATGAGCGGATTTTGGTCAAGATTTGGGCAGAACAATCTTGGGACAAAACTTAGCTCCTACCTCCTCGCTCATTCCCATTTCTACTGTCTCCTGTCTCCTGTATCCTAACCCTACTAAAAGACTTTTTCAGCAAACCCTAAATAGTTCTGAAACACTATGTTTTTAATAATTTAATTTTTTTAGAAAACAAACATAGACTAATAAAGTATACTATTTTTTTTTATAACTAAATAATTCAGACGATTACACCTGTAAAAATTGCTGTATTTAATTTTGTAGAACCCTTATGGTATCTTTGACGCGGTATGTGTTTTTGGCATGGGAGTCAAAAGTCAGAAGTCAGGAAATTCAGAAATAGAATAGGGGAAAAAGGTAGAAAAATGCTCCCTACTCCCTTATACCAATTTGATAAATATTTGCTACAAAGAGTTAGGCTATTTCTTAGGAGTCAACCCACCCCTAACCCCTCCCAGGAGGGGAAGGACCGAGTCAGGAGA
>NZ_JAAHGU010000130.1:0-20583 GCF_010692685.1 Okeania sp. SIO2F5
ACTGCTCCATGGCCTCTGGAGTCAGCCAAAAAGTGAGACTCCCTCGCTGCTTTAAGGAGGCATCATACTCAGACCAGTTTTTGAGTCGATACAAGGACTTGGAGTTGGATTTAGACTTACTCTTACTCATATCTGCTGAGTGTAGTTTCGTGTACCATCTTGACTTCTTTATTTTTACCCTAAACATCATCTTTTGTGCAACAAAGCCTATTTTTTCGTAAGCATTCAGCGGTCAGCTATCAGCTATGAGTTATTAAGTAATTATCTTGGAAAAAGTAATTAGTATTCAAGGATAATGAAAAGTGATGTTTGCGCAGCATTCCGCAGGAAATGAAATAGTCCTTTCAGCTAACCTTGGTTATTGCTTGATTCTTTCTTTCATGCATCTGAAGCGCTGAACGCTAATAGCTGAATGCTTACATTTTTTCAGCGATAATATGATGTGAAGAAGGTCGTAGGAGTTAGTTGAAAAAACCTATCTTATTACTTCAATAGTAAGGTAAGTTTCAATATATTCCCTACTCCCTACTCCCTACTCCCTACTCCCTTGTTCCTCATATAATACCTTCTTTTCTCAACTTTTCAATAGTTGCACGTTGAGTTTCAATAAAATGTTTTCGCTCAACTACTCCACCATCCATAGTATTAGCAGGATAAGCATAAAACTGACGATAACTTTCTGCATAAATATCCCACCGTTGTCTTGCTAATAAATTTTTCATTCCTACTTGAGAGCGATAGTTGCGGAGAGCCATAATATCAATTTCACCATAGGCGGCCATGCTTTCCCCTGCACCCGTTTCCGCTAATATTAAACCTCGATAGTCGATAATTTTAGAACCCCCATCAACGGAAGCTTCAGGAATGGGAGTATTGGCAATACCTGCAGTATTAGCAGATATCACATACATCATATTTTCCACAGCACGAGAAACTTTCGCTGCTTCTTTTGGCGATCGCGCTTGCCCATAAACTTCTGAAGTAGGATGCAGTAAAATTTCTGCCCCACGCATTGCCAAACATCGGGTCACTTCTGGAAATAAAATTTCATCGGAGGCAACGGCAGCAAAATTACCGATCGCTGTTTTAGCAACGGGAAATACTCCCTCTAAACCATAACAGTCGAGATATTTATCCCATACATCATGGGGAGTAGGAGCAAACATGGAGTTAAGACGTCGATAGCGCAATACGATATTGCCACTGGGGTCAATGAGAAAGCAGCTTTGAAAATATAATTCGGGAAAGTTGGGGTCAACTTCATAAGCATTGCCCCCTAGAAAAATATCATTTTTTTGAGCAATCTCTCCTAGGCGATCGTAGATGGGGTCAGTCATTTCCAAACAGGCTTTATTTGCCCAACTTGTCAAAGACTCAGCCATCGGAAAACCTGTGAGAAAATATTCTGGCAGTAAAACTAATTTACAGTTTAGGCCAATAAAAGCTTTACTAGCAGCTATTTGTTTGGCTAGGTGATTGATGGTTGATTGAATCAGCGATCGCGCAGATTCCTGATCGTTGGCCTGATTTACTGCTTTCGCCTGGACTTGAAGGGCCAAAGCCTGGAAAGGGGTAACTTGATTGATAGCTTCTATCATATTTTGCTATAGTCATCCTCGGCATGGGTGTGTAGAAAATCTCTAGGAAATTTTGAAGAAGTATTCAGTAGTCAATGAGTGACTGAGAATGGGGTTGTGATTAGACTTGGAGGAAAGCTGTAGATATTAAAAGATAAAACAGTAACAAAGAAGAAGAAATCATTTATATTATACCAATGTTGCCTGACAATTTAAATTGGCGTTGGTGAATTTAGCTATGATTTTCGTGCTTAGGGAATAGGGAATAGGTAGGGACTTTGAATACAAAGTCCCTACAGATTATTTCGTTTACGGGTTGTTCGGGAGCAAGTTCGGGAGCAAGTAATGAAAGGGGTATTCATAATTCTGATGTTGATTACAGTTAGTCCAAATATCTTAATTCATAGTTTGATTCACCAACACCTTTAAATTTATTGTCAAGGACTAAAAGATTAGTTCTGTAGCTTTAATCAGTGAGAAATTATATTACTTGGGTAATTCCAATATTCTCAAAGTAAGGGGCGTAATATTATGCGCCCCAGAAAAAATAACTGTAGTTAAAGTGTTAGGAGTAATGCACTCCAAGGCTTTCTCGGTGGATGATCAACTCTATAACATTAAGAAGGTTGATCTTGATTAATCTGGCGTTCAATGGTTTGAATGGCCGCATTAAGTCCAGCTAATCTAGTTTCTAGATCATCTCGCATCCACTTGAGGAATTTCAGTTTATTTTCCTGATGGACTTTACGAGACTCTGGTTGAAAAAAGTCCCAGCCACAGCAGGGTTTAGCAAAGAATGGAAACATAGGTAATACTCTCAACTCATCTTTACTTAATATTTTGAAACAAAAACTCTAGAAATGACAAATTATATTCTAATTTATTTCTTAAATATCAAAAGTGAAGGCCATGCTAGTCAGCAAAAATCCTGAGAAGTCTGTACTTCAAAAAGTAGAGCATTATATTTATGTAAATATATTAGACTTGTCGCTTGATAAACTAAAAAATTGTAGAAACCCCCCTATGTAAAGCTTGTAGTTATTTATAGATCAAAAGACTCAAAATAATTACCCTGTCTAGGTTGTGGATATTTTTTATATCTATTTAGCGACAACTCTATTATATAACCTCCTTGGGTCTGTTTCTATAAAATGCAAGTAAGTATCCAATCGAACTTAATATCAGTAGTGCTCGCGATCGCTTCCTTACTTAGTTTCATACATTAATCACCACTATTGTTAACAGTAATCAGTTTCACAACACTCTAATTTTTTTCAAAGTAGATCGAGTTTAGTAAACTCAAACTAAACCTAATTTTAGCACTTTCAAATATTGATCCAAACTTGATTTGATGCTAAAATTTATACTGTAATTTTTAGGCAATAATTACGGTTCTAATAGAATTACTTATTAAATATAAAAAACTCTAGATTTGCCTGAAAAATCTTAAATAATATTTTGCATTTATTTATAAAGGAGATATGATTATGGTTGCTCAATCTTGTATCTATTCATCACCTCTACAAAAAGCAATTGACCGTTATCCACTAACTGTAACACCCGAAACTCCTCTGGTAGACGTACTAAAACAAATGAGTCTGTTACAAAGCAGTTGTGAAATACCTGTCAATACACTGACAAATGGAATTCATGAATCACCATTATCAAAACAGGAAAAAGCTACAAGTGTTTTAATTGTAGAACAAAAATATGTTGAAAAAGATCAAAAATATAATGCACAATCTTCTTTTCTATTAGGAATATTTACTGTCAGCGATCTTGTTAAACTAATTGCGACTGGTCAAGTTGGTAATCTAAGCAATTTATCAGAAAATGTCAAGATAAAAGAAGTCATATCATCTAATTTTGTGACTATAAAAGAATCAGACGATCAAGATTTATTTACTGCTTTATCTCTGTTTCGCCAACATAAAATTAGTCATCTACCAGTGCTAGATAGTATGGGTCAAATAGTTGGCGTTGTGACACCAGAAAGAATTCGTCAAGTACTGCAACCTTCTAATATTCTCAGCTCAAGAAGGGTAAATGAAGTAAAAAATGATTCTTTTACAGTCACAACTCCAGAAACGGCATCATTGTTGGAGGTTAGTAAATTGATGTCTGATCAACAAGTAAATAGTGTAATCGTAACACAGAATAAAAAAAATAAAACACAAAGGACTGAAATTGACAAACCTGTTGGCATAATCACTACAGATGATATTGCACAAGGCTATTATATAAATATGAGTTTGGCAACAACACCTGTAAAAAAGGTAATGAAAACGCCATTAAATTGTTTGAAACAAACAGATTCTCTCTGGGATGCTCATAAAAAAATGTTGCATGAACAGGTAGAAATATTGATAGTATGTGGTAAACAAGGAGAGTTTCTGGGAACAGTTAATCAGACTAGTTTACTGCAAGTATTAGACCCGACAGTAATGTTTGGGTTGGTCAGAAAATTACGAAAAGATGTTAATCAACTGCAAGCAGAAAAATTTGAACTATTACGCACTAGAAATGCACAATTAGAAAAAGAAGTGCAGGCACGAACGGCGGAAATACAAGCACAGTTAGAACGCGATCGCCTCCTGGCAAAAATAGCTCTTCGGATTCATCAATCTCTAGATATAGATGAAATTATTAATGCTGTAGTGACAGAAGTTAAGCAATTCCTCAAAACAGATCGAGTAGTGTTATTTCAGGTAGAAACTGCAAAAGTCGCTAAAATAGTTGCTGAGTCAGTAGAAAAAAACTGCAACTCCTGGATGGGAGAAACAATTTCATCCGAATGCTTAATGTCAAATTTAAACATGAATCAAAATACTATTCAGGCAGTTTCTGATATCACTCAAACAGATTCAAGTACAGAAAAAATTACTGAGTTGAAGGAAAAACAGGTAAAAGCTTGGTTAATAGTACCAATTTCCCAAGATGGACAACTATGGGGACTGATGTGTACCCAGGAAGGTTCGGGAATTCGAGAGTGGCAACAATCTGAAATTGATTTTTTGAAGCAGCTAGCAACTCAGTTAGCGATCGGTATTCAACAGGCCCAACTTTATCAACAAGTACAAACTCTGAACACAGATTTAGAAAAACAAGTTCAAGACCGCACAGCAGAATTGCAACAAAAAGTGCGAGAACTACAGCAACTTAATATTCTCAAAGATGATTTTTTAAGCACTGTTTCTCATGAGTTAAGAACACCTCTATCGAACATGAAAATGGCTATTCATATGTTGAAAGTCTTTCCTGTATCAGAACGCGGTAAAGAATATTTAAATATTTTAGATACAGAGTGTAAAAGAGAAATTAAGTTAATTACCGATTTGTTAGATTTACAGCGCTTAGAAGGTGGCACTGAATTTATCCCTATAGATACAATAGATTTAGCAAGTTGGCTTCCCACTATTATCGATCCTTTTAAATCTAGAGCTAAAGAACGCGAACAAACTCTAAAAGTTAAGAGTCCTAAAAAACTCCCTCAGATCGTGTCTAATAATAATAGTTTAAGCAGGATTTTAGCAGAACTCCTAAATAATGCTTGCAAGTATACTCAGAATGGTGGCGAAATCAAGTTTATAGTTGAATGTAATCAGAAAAAAAGTAGCAAAAAAAGCCTTAAAGAAACACCTTCTTCGATCAAATTTCTGATTAGTAACCCATCAGAAATTCCCGCATCTGAGTTACCTAAAATATTTAACAAATTTTATCGAGTGCCTAATGCCGATCCTTGGAAACAAGGTGGCACAGGTTTAGGTTTAGCCCTAGTAAAAAAATTGGTAGAACAGCTAAATGGTAATATACTTGTTACTAGCAGTAATGGTTGGACAACTTTTACAGTAGAACTACCAACGTAAAGAAATTGCATCAAATTCTAATTTCCGAAATTTAATTTTGGCTAGCCCACTTCCTTATTTCTTCTTAATACTATAAAGTAATAACTGTAGTAAATAACTGCATTAAAAGTGCATTCAGGGAAACAAAGACAACAGAATATTTCTCACTCTCAGGATTGGTCATGGCCTCTATGGCCTATATTACCCTTATACCCTTATGGACAAAGACGAACATTACGAAAGGAGATTGTCAAAGATACAATCTGGACTTTTGACCAACTTCAGGGTATCTTCTATGTCACTGTACCAATTCGGATGACAGTGGTAAGAATGATTGGAGGCGGCTTGTTTGTCTACGCCCCAATAGCACCAACCCGGGAATGTGTGCGCCTTGTCAATGAATTGGTAGAAAAATATGGAGAAGTTCGCTACATTATTTTACCAACTATTTCTGGCTTAGAACATAAAGTATATGTGGGACCCTTTGCGAGAAAATTTCCCACGGCGGAAGTTTTTGTTACGCCCAACCAATGGAGTTTTCCTCTAAATTTACCCCTGAGTTGGTTGGGTTTACCAAGAAACCGCACCTACTTACTCCCTGTGAATAGTGGAGATGCACCTTTTGCAGCAGAATTTGACTACGCAACTCTCGGACCCCTTGATATTGGTTTCAAACCTTTTGCAGAAGTAGTATTCTGGCATAGTCCATCCCAAACTTTACTGGCGGTTGATACTGTTTTATCTGTACCTGCTGAACCGCCCGATATTTTGAATTTAGATCCCTATCCGTTATTGTTTCATGCCAAAGATGATGTGTTTGATGTGGTAGAGGATACTCCCACAAATAGATGTGTAGGGTGGCAAAAAATATGTTTGTTTGGATTATATTTTCAGGTGGGTGCTTTAGAGGTAGTTCCTACTGGGGAAATTTTTAAGAATGTTTGGAAAGCAGGCGATCGCTCGAAGCGTGCATATTTTGGTCTCTTACCGTGGCGATGGAAGTCTGACTGGCAGCGTTCTTTTACACAATTACGACAGGATGGGCGGTTGTTAGTAGCACCTATATTGCAAACCCTGATTTTGAATCGCGATCCCAAACAGGTGATGGAGTGGGTTGAGAAAGTGGCAAGTTGGAATTTTCGGCAGATTATTCCCTGTCATTTTGACGCACCTATTCAGGCAAGTGGGTATGAGTTTAGGCAAGGGTTTAGTTTTTTAGAAAAGGATAGTGGGGGGTATTTACCAGAGACAGATTTACAGTTTTTGAGACAATTAGATGATAAGCTTACAAAAATAGGGGCTTTACGTTAAAGCTGAAGAGCATTTTCTTATTTTCCCTATAAGATAAATCAAAACTGATTTACAAACAATCCCACAAGTTTAACTTAAGCAAAAGGGAATTACGATGAACATAATCAGAGTTGTTTTGATTGAAAAGCATGACTCAAGTCGTGCTGGGTTGGTAGCTGCATTACAAATGTCTGAAGGTATTAAAGTAGTTGGGGATGCCGCTTCTGGCCAAAAAGGTTTAAATATTGTGCAAACAACTCAGCCTGATGTAGCAATAGTTGCTCTTAATCTACCTGATATGGATGGAGTTGAACTAACTCAGAAGTTGAAACAATTAAATGGTGCTCGGGAATATAAACAAACAAAAGTGTTAGTTTTAACAACAAAAGATAGTGAAGATACTGTAATAGCTGCTTTTAGTGCTGGTGCAGACTCATATAGTCTCAAAGATGTCAGTTTTAGTAATTTACTTCAGGCTATTGAGGTTACTAATGAAGGTAATAATTGGATCGACCCGGCGATCGCTAGTGTGGTAATTAAGCAAGCTCAGGAAACTTCTGATAGTAACTATCCAACTTCTCAACCACTAATAAAACTAAATGAAATGGACTGTGCGCCGGGAGGAGATGGAATAATTCAGATAGATCCTCTAACAGAAAGAGAATTAGAAGTATTACAGCTAATAGTTTCTGGGTGTAGCAATGCTCAAATTGCTGACAAGCTTTATATCACTATCGGAACTGTCAAAACCCATGTTCGTAGTATTTTAAATAAGCTATGTGCCAACGATCGGACTCAAGCAGCAGTCCGTGCTTTGCGTGCTGGTTTAGTTAGTTAAGCTCGATCGATTTCCTTTAATAGTTATGCTTTCTATCTGCATTAGTCAAAGATGTCAGAGTGGTTTAATAGCTTGAATAAAAAGATTTTTTTATTCAATCCTTTGCTATTAAAAATTCACCCCAACTAATTCTTGACTTATCCTATCTTGAAAAAGAGTTTATTAATTCAAGGAAAAGTATTCAATATATTTTCCTTGGATTCTGATCAAATATTAGTTATACTAAAATGATTGAGAAAATTTAGTCAGTCTAGTCAATTTTTTTCTTAGCTTCTTCTTTAGCATTTTCTACAATGTGTTCTACTCTAGCCTCATCTTGCTTAACTTGTCCTTCAGCTTTGTCTTCTGGATTACCAGTAATTTCTCCAAGCATTTCTTGAGCTTTACCTTCAATATTTTTAACAGTTGCTTTTACTCTATCTTCGGTAGTCATGGATATTAACCTCAGAACTTTTTTATCTACATTTATATACTAATAATAATTTTTTAAACTTTCTTCTATCGAAAGGAGTATCTTGATGTATTTTATGATTATACCATTTGATAGATATAGCAGTCCTATTTTATTTGTGTATAAAAACCTTATCGCTTTTAGGGAACAGGGAACAGGCGGGAGTGTCAGTTTTTTTAATCGACAGATAAAGGTTTTAGGCTTTTTTTCGCTCCAGTGGGTCTGGCTTTTTCGGCTTGAGCAAGCAGAAAGTTAGGGTTGAAAGGAGAATAATTGCAGAAAAATTGAGGGATAAAATATTCGACTAACTCCTCTAAATTCCCCATTTCTCCTGTCTCCTGTCTCCTGTCTCCTCCCCTCACCCATAAGACTTTCCATACGCAAACCCTAATTATTCGGTAATTCGGTAAGATCGGTATAGTTTTTGATTTTGCCTCTATCAACAAAAAAGCCTAGCATTATTAGCTAGGTCAGTAATTTTTATGTCACTTATGAATACTTGATGATATGTGCAGCTCAACTAATTATAATTGATAACTAAATTATACCTGTTCCTTTACCACGATTATCTTCAGACATAGTTAACTTTCCATCTTCATTAGTCTGATTTATTTCTTTCATAGTTTTAGCACGTTCTAGTCTTTGTTCTTCTTCTTGCTGTCTTAAATCTCCTGGTTCATTGACATACATTTCAGGTTCAATCGCAAAATTATTTAACCTACCTTCTGTATCAACAGTATAACCTGATGTAGTATTATTTTCTTCTCCTTCTGCTTCAGGAGTTTTCATAAAGTTTTCTCCCTCTCTTTCCATCCTATCTGCTACATCTGTAGGAATGATATTAGCATCGTAGTTAGGACTTATATTTGTTTGATTTGTCATTATTTAACCTCCAAATAAATTTCTATTGAACTTAAAAAAAATGTTTTATCGATCGCTCGACTAAAGCAGATATTATTCAGTATTTTATTTTTTATGAATCAACTTTAGGAACAACATCAGGACGTTCTTTGTTTTCCCAACCAGGGGGACGCTTAGAGTTGTACCAGGCAATAGAACCCATTGTTACTGCAGCAACGAACCCAATTACCAATACTGCTGTTGCAGCAAAAGGAAAATGAGGTGCTTTTGTAGCAACTTCTAATAAATACATAATATTAGAATGCTCCTTAATCCGAAATTTGAACTTACTACAGTCATAGTAAATTAAAAAAATATAAATTCACATCTATCAAAAGGTTGAAGTGGCAGTAAAGCTTGGATAATTTTAGAGAGACAAATAAAGAATTAATAACAGTTGCAATAAAGATTGAGTTGCCATAATTCACAACTCATATAGGAGAGATAAGAATTGAATACGACAGAAAAATCAAGAGTTAGGGTAGATTTTTTATAGGCTTGGTTTACCCTATTTCCTGTCTCTTTTTCACGATATTTTTAATTTGGGATAGAATGAATAATTAAGATCCAATAAAAACAACTTTTTTGATTTGCTGGGTCTGTATAGGATCTATATCTTGAGATAGATGACTTATTTCAGTGTCAGAAGTAAGATACATTCTATAATAAATATATTTTTTACCTGAATTATTAAAATTAAATAAAGCCCTCTATTAAACTTTCATATAACTATTTGGCTGGGTATCAAGTTCCTCATTTTCCTGAAAATGGTACTTGTCATGAATGGAATGGAAACTACGATATTGAATCGGGAGATGAAAATATTCAGAGCAATTTGCCAGAATATGAAGCCTAAGTTTTTGTTTGGCAATAGTAAATAATATGAAATAGGTTAATATTTGCTAGCGATAAGATGAGAGATAGGGAGATGGGGAAATTCATAACTAGCATCATTTTTCGTATTTCATATAAAGCGTTGACAAACTTGCCTCACAAGTTGATAATATAGCAATTCTCATCTCTGAGTGAGATACAAAGTTCTGGGTTTTAGAGAACTGAAAACAGAGAACAGAGGACATAAAAGAAGGAGAACCAAGATACCTCACAAAGAGTGAGATAGATTATATACCACAGAACCATTTTATTAAGGAGATTAACATGGATATTATTCGTTTAATTTGTGCGATTTTTTTACCACCGCTTGGCGTATTTCTGCAAGTAGGTTTTGGCGGTCAATTTTGGTTGAATATTCTTTTGACTTTACTGGGTTATATCCCAGGAATTGTTCATGCTGTTTGGATTATTGCTAAAAGATAAATAGTTATTATATTTTAGGTGGTAATATCCGGGTATTTATGCCCAAATTACCACCTATAATCTTATTATCAATTTAACCTTAAACCTTCTTCAAGAAATTAAATAGAGGTTACTAAAGTTCAGGATTTTTACTTATATATGGATGAAATAATCAATATAATTATTAATGGATTAAAAGATGTACTTGAAAGTACTATAAAAGTCATACCAGCCATACTAATAGCATTAATTATTATTTTTTTAACTCGCTATGCAGCAAAATTACTTCGGAACCTTGCTCAACGGGTAGGAAAGCGTGCAACTCGTAGTAAATCCTTACAAATTTTAATCACAAAAACTACCCATGTGGGTGTTTGGGTAATAGGAGTTATTATTGCTTGTGTTATTGCTTTTCCCGGTTTAAAACTAGGAGATATTATTGCGACATTAGGTCTTGGTTCTGTTGCAGTTGGTTTTGCATTTCAAGACATATTTAAAAATTTTCTTGCAGGAATATTACTCTTATTACAAGAGCCATTTCGTATCGGCGACCAAATAATAGTTGATAAGTATGAAGGTACTGTAGAACAAATTGATATTAGGACTACGAAAATTCGGACTTACAATGGCGAAAGAGTGATTTTACCTAATGCTAATGTATTTACCAGTGCTATACAAGTAAGAACTGCTTTTGGTATTCGACGAACTGACCTAGGAGTAGGTGTAGATTATAATACTCCTTTATCAGAAGCAGCAGAGATATTATACAAACTTATTCAAAAGGTTGAAGGTGTCTTAGAAGATCCCGATCCTGAGATAGATTTAGTTAGTTTTAATGATAGTTCAATAGACTTTATTGTGCGGTATTGGACTAAGGCAGAACAGAAAGAAGTACGCCGAACTCAAACTCACGCAATTATTGCTATTAAGAAAGTTTTTGATCGGGTAGATATTAATATTCCTTATCCAATTCGGACTGTTTATTTCTACAATCAGAATAAGTATAATGATTATATTCCTATAGACCTTCGGCAAAACATAAAATCTTCCCAGTAAAGCAATTTATGTAATCCAGATTATCAATTATTTAATTACTGTAATTACTGCTAAAGATCGAAGATATTTATAATTTTTCCTCAATCCTAATTTTAACTGATATCAAATCCGCTCGGGTTCGGTATAAAAAAAATTTTCATCTTCATCCAAGAGCAAATGTTTCGCGCATTCTCTTCCCTCCTGAGGAGGTCCTTCCCCTCCACCGGAGGGGGAGGGGCGAGGGGTGGGTTGACTCGGTCCTCCTAGATTAACTATCTAATTACACCGATGCTACCGGATTTGATATGATGACTGATTTAGAGAGAAGATGCAGTATCAGGAGCAATTTTGACTCCACCTTCTTTATTAATTGTTGGTTTGTAATTAGAAGGCTAATCCAGATAATTACTATAGCCTGGCACACAGCAACTGGAAGGGAGTGAAAGGAAGTTATTTCAAAGGTTTAAGAGATTACTTCCTTTCGTCGCTAATCACCACTTGTCAACCGGACTTGATATTAAGCCTCTGTTTTAACAAAGAACAATGTGATACGGGGACCGATTTCAATTCCACCGCGATTAGGGGAAACCCATTTATTAATGTACTTTTGACCATCACCACAGTAGTCTACACACATGATAGCAATTCCCAAAGTTATGAGGTACAGTTGTTTTTCTTCTTTATCTATTCCCTGTTCCCTGTTCCCTGTTCCCTCAAACCTAAAATTTTGTACCTCACCAGTATGGGAATTGCTATATTAAAATTGCTGTAAGATGAATTCAAAAGTTCCCAAAATTAATGCTTCCGGTGTTGGGTAGTAGAGTACACCCTTCTGTTGTATAGTCCATTTCAAACGAAAGCAAAACTCTTGCCAAGATACATAACCGTTACCGTCAACATCTAACAAATTGCTAATCATCTCCCTTTGTTTTCCTGTGACATGAACACCTGTGAAAATATCATCAAGAAAATGATTGATGGGTATCTCTTCCATTGTTTCAGGAATCTCTGGGTTTTGCCAAAATATGCTAGGTTTTGAAGTCAGTTCCTCTATACTTTCATGAGACGGCGAATTAATTTTTTCTGACAACTTTTTCCATCGTTGTTTGAGACTAACGATCAGTGGGTGTTCATCAGGAACATCGCTGTCTGAGGTAATAATTTTCAGCATAGACGATGAAATACATCCTCCGCTATATTCGTATAATTGCGCTAACCCAGTAATAGTATTATAGTCAAAGCTTTGTCCGCGAATTAAGTGATCATCAATTTTTTCTTCCATCTTTTTGCATAAGTTTTCATCCCATCCGGTTTTTTCTGGTTCGCCGAATCGTTCAATCATAGCTTGACGTAGCATTTCGGTATTGGCAAAATCGCTGATTCTTACAGTCTGCTTGACACCAATCATACTAGCAACGGCGCCCATTTTATCTCCCATGAATCCATGCCATCCACCGAACACGAGATCGAAAGCTTCCTTACCATAAACTTCCTGGTCCCTAGGGACAGGTTCTTTTGATGCAATTGTATGTACTTTGCGCGCAGCTTTAATAATGGCTGGCAGGTTGTATGTACGAGTTACAAATTTATTGCCAAGCCTAGCTAGATTTGTTAATGTAATACTTGAGCATGAATGACCCAAAGCTGCTCCAGCCTTGCAAACAGCACTCCATATCCCATCAGCACCATTTGCCAATGCTTCTAAAACCGTTGACTCTGCCAAACCAAAACCACAATGTACATGAACAAGTAGCTTACCATTTGACCAATTTGCCGAAATCATGGTTTCACGAATAATGCTAGTCAGTTTGCTTACAGTTTCTGGCAGCAAAAAACCCGTTGGTTCCTCTATCATCAGTCCAAAGGGACGCCGATCGCTAGGCAGATTACCCAAAGCTTCAACGAGATGGAGCGCTCTGGTTAAACCCTCTGTATCAGTTTCAAAATTTGCGAAATCTCTCAAATTTACAAGTAGACGTGGAGGAAGTTTTTGTTCGCCCCGTGGCATCAAATTTTTATTACCCCACTCCACTTGGTTTAAAATGAACTGGTTAAGATCGAACTGCTGATAATTGATGGCAGGACTACATAAATCTATTTCGATAATCGCATTACTCATCTTATGATCGTTGACCATTTCCAACAATCCATCTGCTGGCTCATCAATGGGAACTCCATATTTATCTAAAGCACTGTAAGCTTCGCTAAATCCCCACATATTATCTAAAGTTCCACCCAGATCGATCCAATGTTTAGGAATTTGGTCATCAACATTTCTGTTAGAACCATAAGTGCCAAGAATCACTTCATTTAGTTCAGTTTCAGCAATAGATTTTAAGATATTTATTTTGTCTTCAAGGACATGACCACGAGCAGTTCCCACAGTGGTTTCACGAACAGAATTATCTAGAACAAAGATTTCTAGTTCTTGTAGGGTTTTAAGTTCCTGATCTGCTTCACTGCTTGCCCTGTCGATTATACTTTTGAATTTGTTCATTTTTCTATCACCCTCTAAATTTTTTTTACTATAATATCAAATCTGGATAATTACTATACTCAAGTCATTGCGACTGGAACGGAGTGGAAGGAAGCAATCTCCGCGCATCCTTGAGATTGCTTCCTATCGTCGCAATGACGACTGTTCAATTGGATTTTATAGCAATGAGCGCATTAGCAATAATATACACAGGACTTACGCATAACCAGCATATCTAGTAGGGGGCGATTTCCTCCGGAATGCTGCGCAAACGCGAATCGCCCCTACAGATGGTGTATGACTTAATATTTTGCGTAAGTCCTGATACATTTAGTCGCTACGCCGCTTCCACAAACTGACCAAGGATACCACATACTGAAACTTACGAGCGTGTTCCCGAATTAGGAAGGGCATATCCTGCGTGTCGAGCAACTCAAAATCTTGGTTTAGCTCTCCTTGCAATACAGTCAAGGAATCCTCACCATCATGTCCGCCCAGCCAAGCATCCCGTGGAGTGAAACGCTCATCCCAGGTAAACGGTGTGGCTAGCACCAGTAGTCCACCTGGCCGTACTAGACCGCGTGCGCCACACAACCGACCGAGAAATGCTCTAGGACTAGGTAGACGACAAATAAGATTAGCCGCTAACACCACATCAAACCCAACGAGTTCGGGGGGCAATGCACAGGCATCGGCACGGCGGAAATTCACTATACGGCGATCCAAGTCTTCTGGCAAGCAAACTTCAGCTTGGCTCATGTTTTCCCCTTGATCGGGGCGACTATAAGCTAGTCTGCCTTTGCGACGTAGGGTTTCGGCTGCTTCAATAAAGGTGACACTGAGGTCGATCCCTAACACTGACTCGCATCCCCGGGCTAACTCGAAGGTTGAGCCACCAACGGAGCAGCCAACATCTATTGCCCGATCCTTCTTGATTCCCAGGCGATCGGCTGTCTCCAAGGTTAGTTGAGCAATACGCTGGGGAAATCCCACGGCATTCTTGGGGCCGAAATTGTATGGCATTACTTCATCAGCCAACTCATAATGCAGCATCAGGTTTTCTGCCAAAATTTTCTCACCTTCATAGGCTTTAACTCCATTGCTTTGGCTACTAATCAGTACCGCATCGCAGCTTGCGTCACCATCATCAGATCGCACAAGCCTGAATCCTGCGTGCTGGAAGAAGTGACGCCGGAAGTGAAACCTTGCCCACTGGGTGGCTTCATCTCCAGTGCTGATAAAAGAGCCACCAAGAATCATCTTATGTTCGCCATCGAAGCAAGGGGTACTAAAGTCATCATAGATCCGGTGAACGCGGAACCCTTCTAAGGGATTGAAGTCATCCTCACACCAATGCCAGACATTGCCGAAGACATCGTAAAATCCAGCTTCGTTAGCTGGTAAAGCATTCACTGGAGTTTCCGAACCCCAAGTTAAATTCAAATTAACTGGCGGGTTGCCCCTACGCAAGCAATGATGTTCGGCTTCCGTTAAAAGTCTGTAGGGTGCAGGGCTGTTATCCTGCTCAGTCTTCCAGGCACAGTAGGCTTTCGCTTCATACCAGTTGACACCAACAGGCCAAGACCAAGGCATCTCTACCACCTCAAATATTGTCCGCAGTCGGTATTGGTGCAGTCCTGCTGGTCCATCAGCAACCCAGAAAGTAGGCCATTTAGTATTGCGATTTTGCCTCCAAGCCCAGCCCTCTTCTGTCCAGTATTTCGATTCCTGGTATCCGCCTGCAACAACAAATTCGTAGAATTCACGATTAGTAACTAAGTATTGACTGGCTTGAAAACTCCGAACCCTTACCTGCCGTGAACCATACTCGTTGTCCCAACCAAAATAGGGTTCTCTCCAAGGCTTACCCAAGGTGACAGTTTTGCTGGAAATGGCGATTAACTCGTTCTCAACGGTATGACTCTCTGCAAATGCTGAAGGATGCAGGTTTGGCCATGCTTCTGGACGACGCAAAACCGACAGTGGTAACTCTCGTAGCAAGACACTGGAGGTTTCGATGTGGATGCGTTCGTGTTCAAATCCTAGGAATAGTGCCCATGCGGGATTGTCCATCGCAATCGGTGGATGGCTGTCTTCCAGGTCGGGCAGGGTTTCAATCAATTCCCGGATAATTTTGTAGGTGCTGCGTCTGTATTCAACAACTTCACGAACTGACGGCCAATCCATTTCATTCTTGGACATATCGTCCCAGGACATCTCATCAACACCTGTTTCAAACAATTGCTCGAAGTATGGATTAATCGACTCGTGGATGAGTCCAGCTAGCCGAAGCTTATTGATGTAGAGTACGGCAGGGTGGCATAGATAGAATATTAGAGGATGACGAAGTTGGTGGTAGGGTGGATCGAAGAATGCCTGTTCTCCTTGTAGTGCTGACAACAAAACTTCGGTCATTAGCCAGCCATTATCAAAGTAGTCCAGAACTTCGCGGCGCGTGCAGGTGGCTAGATTTGGGATCGGCAATGCTTTTAGGACTTCTGTAGGTCGCAGCCCAGTCCACCACCAATCTGGACAAGGGTCAATCAGGGGATCTGTTTGATCTTTCTCCCCTTTCTGCTCAGGAGAGAAGAGTGTAGTTAGATCTAGATTTGGATTACGTGTTAAAGTCATTATACTTAGTCTTTGATAATAATTCATATTATTATCAAACAATTGAATCAAATTATAGGCGATCGCTGTCCTTAGCCAGATTATCAGTTAATGAAACACGATACAAGCAAAGGAGATGGGTGATTGGGTGATGAGGAAATTTCTAATACCGTTTCACGGAAGTTAAAAGTCATGCATCAAGTGCTAATTGGTGAGGTTCCTATTTCCTGCGGAAACGCTCCGCGAACAGAATGTAAGACGCATATCTGACAGTCAAAAGTAAGATTTTATAGGCTTAAGAGTTTGATGCTACAGTAATTTCAGGCAATTATTTCACATAGGGGGTTTGAAACTATTTGTGACATCTTTAAAGTGAATTTGTATAACTAGCACAATTTTTGGCGTTGCATTATCAAGGGATGATTTTGATATCTGACCAAAAATTTGCTCTTAGTTTATTAACAGTTTCAGATGCGTGCAAATTTAATCATCATCCCGCAACTATGCAACGCCCAATTTTTTGTATTTCATATTACCCAAATGATGGTTTGAACTTAGGAGTCTAGCTTCCTGTTTGACAGTAGACGAATGATATCAAGTCCGGTAGCATTGGTATTGTAAGGTAAGGGTAAGGAAGAAGGCTTTAGTTATCTAGGAGAGAAGGCTTAAAAGCTGGAAAAAACTTAAATTTCCTGTAGATATTCACCCTAACTTTTACACAAACGATACCAGTGGACATGATATGACCGCAGTCTGCAACTTATCTTCAATAGCAGACTTAATATCAAATCTGCTTAATTTGGTATAAAAATAATGTTCTATCTTCAGCTTCTTTATAAGAAGAGGTAATTATTAATTATTAATTGTTAATTATTAATTGTTGAAACCGATGCTACCGAATTTGATATAATTTCGGTGGAAATTCCACCTAATTACACAAATATCCAAATTGACAGCAGCATTAAAGTCTCTGTCAGCTTGGAAGCCACATTCTGTACATTCAAATTAGAAGATTACAGAAAGAGGCGATCGCCATCAAATATGAATAAATTCATTGTACGGCGATCGCTATCCTCACCAATATTAATCTGGTATGGTCATCAAAGAGACAACTTAAGCCTCATTTTTGACAAAGAACAATGCGGTACGGGGACCGATTTCAATTCCACCACGATTAGGAGAACCCCACTTGTTAATATACTTCTGACCGTCACCGCCATAGTCTACACACATTTCAAAGTCGTACTGTAGTTCGTTGTAACAACCAACTCCTAAACCAGGCATTTTAGCAGCACTGACATCAAATGTTTCACCAGCTTTATTAATAATGGTTAAACCCTTATCTCCACGCTCGATCAAGAGTAAATTAGGACTGTCCGCACTGTCAGCAATTTCGTTACCATTGCGATAATATTGAGATTCTCCCATCATTTGTTGGTGAAATTTTGTGCCAGCAACAATTGTAGGTTCAAAAGCATCAAAAGTTAAAATCAAAGGCGTTCCTTCTTTTCTCCCTAAAACGTAAGCTGTTGCTAAAACTAAATCGTTCTTATCAAATTTCCAATTATCAAATTGTCCTATTGCCCAAGTATCGTGGTTGCGAGCAAAGGTAACCGCATTGTCTCCAGGTACAGCACGCTGAGTATCTGCTGGATTAACTAGAGAACGTAAGTCTCCCCCGTAAGTAAAAGCACTTTTCAAGGTATTGACCAGTTGAAAATCCGTTACTTTGGGAAACACTGGAATATATTTCATGCTCTCGTCAAAGTTGCGACCGATCGCTTCACCATAATAAAACTTATCTTCAGGGATAATTTCGACTATCTTTTCCAAATCCTCAACAGAAATGTGTTTGACAGCATCAAAGCGGAAACCATCGATGCCAATATCCATCAATTTTTGCATATACTCATGCTGTTTCTGTTGCACATAAGGTAAGTCTGTCCTCAAATCTGGCAATCCTTCCTTGTCATTGGGACTGCATAACCAATCATTTTCAACTTCGTAGGAATTATTATAGTTGGCGATACATTTTGCCTCGTGGAAATATTCTTTTTTTGGGTAGAGCGGATATGCTTCAGGGAAAGGTGCAACATCTTTATAAAAACGATAATTAGCCATGTGATTAAAAACTACATCGGCAATAATTTTAATTCCCCGTTCGTGAGCAGCGTCAATCAAATCCTTTAAATCTTGCTCACTTCCTAGATTTCCTTCGAGAACATAATCATAAGGCTGATACTGAAAGTACCAGTATTTGTCTGATGTACAGGCATCATCTTCCCGTGATGGTGTTTGATTGGGAGGAGAAATTTGAATATAGTTATATCCTGCTGCTTTAATTTCTGGCAGTTCTGCTGTGACATTGGCAAAACATTCATCGAAAGCGTGGTAGATAACATCTGCTTTGGCAGGAGCAGCATTGGAGGTGAGTCCAATAATTACTGCCAGGAAGCAGGTACAAACCCACGTTATTAGAAAACTGAAAGCTAAACGATTTTTGGTGTGCATAAATACGATTCCTGTTTCTACTTTAGAGGTAATATCATGTTCCGATCATAAGTGATAAAAAAGTTTTTGTCTGTAGTAGAGATTTAGCCAATTAAATATCCATCTTTTTGCTCAAACCCTACTATGCAGCTCTAATTATAAATATTCAACCAGATATGATATAGCAAAATGATATAACAAATTGTCTGAATTTAAGGCTATTTATAATGAGACATCTCTAGAAAATAAACAAGCCTTTGTAACCTGTTGTCAAGGACAGCAATAGAGTTATCAAATATATTAGCTGGATTTTGTAGATTTAGAGAACTAATTTTTTATTTTGCTAAATAAGCAATTCGATTCAAGAAACGATTCAACCTTGTTCTCGTTAACTTGACTTCTGATTCGGACTCGCCCATCAATAATCCAATTTGCTGACCTTGCATAATATTTAATGAAGGAAAACGGTCCTTTTCAAACAAAAGAATATTTAAGGAACCACCATATTTAAAACAACCTATGCGATCGCCTTTTTTCACTTCAACCCCATTTGTACTATCAGTAATATTCTTGAATGCTTCCTCAAATATCACTGAAGCAATAGTATTCAATCCTACAGGAATCATGCCAACACAACCATAATTGGCTGTTTCGATCACCAAATATCCCCGCCGAAAATGTTCAAAGACGCTGTAGCTATATCCATAACCAACATTATCATCGTTCAACAAACCCGGAAAATTATTGATGCCGAAATATTCTCCAGCTACATCTTCATTAGATTCTACAACCTTGCCAGATACAGGTGCATGGTAGTAGTGATAAGTATCAGGCATAAGAATACAAGAAACTGCAGTTCCTCCCAGGAAGCGATCGGCATAACTGGAATTATTCAACAGCTCTTTCACATTCAAAAATACTGTTTTGACAGCAATTTTTGTTTCCAATGTTAACTCGTCAACAATCATATTGATGACACTATCTGCTGGAGCTACCACAACAGAATCATCATCTGGTGCAGTAATAGGTCTTGACTTGCTTGGTGTGTTGAGTTCCCTGGCAAAAAATTCATTAAAATTAGTAAATCCTTGATGTGCGGTTCCCTGAGCTGGACAAACAAATTCATCACAAATTTTCTCTGCACCACCAAGCTCATTTATCCATTGATCAACGAGGTCTGTGCTGTCAGTAGAATCAAGATAATCACCGCGCAAATCTACGAATTGTTTGGTCATTTCATAACCTTTACCTTTGGTTACAAAAGCCAAACCGTATTCATTCTTATAATATAGCCAACTAAATTTTTGGATATAATCCAAACCCTCTGGTACTCCTGGTAGCCATTCGTACCATTCTTGAAAAAATTCGCATAGGGTCTGTATTGTTGCGCCTTGCCAGTCTTTTTTAACGCTTTCATCTATACCTTCGGGAATTGGTTTGACATTTTCTACTGCTGCATCAAAAAAGGTTTTAAACCCAGTATCATCAGTACTGTACCAAGTTCTGATTTGGTCGATAAATGGTTGAATGTCTTCTTTGTTTGGTAGTGCCATGATATTCTCCTTAAGGCTTTGTTGCACAAAAGATGATGTTTAGGGTAAAAATAAAGAAGTCAAGATGGTACACGAAACTACACTCAGCAGATATGAGTAAGAGTAAGTCTAAATCCAACTCCAAGTCCTTGTATCGACTCAAAAACTGGTCTGAGTATGATGCCTCCTTAAAGCAGCGAGGGAGTCTCACTTTTTGGCTGACTCCAGAGGCCATGGAGCAGT
>NZ_JAAHGU010000131.1:0-20134 GCF_010692685.1 Okeania sp. SIO2F5
AGTCTTTCGGTGCCAACAACTAATGAAACAGCATGATTTAATACAAGGACTAACTTGCTTCCATTGGTGGCCTCAAACTAGGGCTGTTCAATTATAAGCGATCGCTTGAACATAAAGGTAGTTGGCGTTGGCGGAGTAAGTGCGGCAGCTATATCGCCATCTTTTTGGCCATAAAGTTTGAATACATCTACTGTAATGATTCTGGTTTTATTATAAGTGATCATCCGAACATGATATTAGAGGCAATTTTCTGTTTGGTGTAGGGGCAATATCAAATCAGCTCGGGTTCACTATAAACAAATATTCCAACCGATACGCCATTGCCAAATCTTTTTCGATATTCCCCTCCTGGGAGCAGTAGGGGTGGGTTCCCACACTCCCCACCCTCCCCATCTCCTATCGCCTACAACCTGCTTCAAAAATCCCACATGACAGGGCGATCGTCTAAAGGATCTGTGACTATTCGTCCGATCGCATCAATTTCTGCTAGCTCATCCTCAGATAATTTAACATCTCCAGCTTTAGCATTAGCAGTAGCTTGTTCGGCATTCCTTGCTCCAACTATAGCCTTTGTCTGGGGTTGAGCAATTAACCAGGCGATCGCTAGTTGAGCGAGACTGCACTGCTTACTTTCTGCAATAGGACGCAGTTTTTCTAAGGCTGTTTGCACTCGTTCGTAGTTTTCTTTGATATAAAATAGTCTATTTTTAGCACGAATATCCCCTTCAGCAAATCTGTGGTCTGGTCCGAATTTACCTGTTAATAATCCCTGTGCTAATGAAGAATAAGCAATAATAGAAATATTATTTTCAACACAGTAAGGCATTTCTTCTTTTTCGATTTTTCGCCAGAATAAAGAATAGGGTGGTTGGGTACTATCAATCTGACCATATTGAGCTGCTTCTGCTGTTTGTTCGCGAGAAAAATTAGACACACCAATTGCTCGAATTTTACCCTCTTTTTTAAGTTTATTAAGAGCATTCATTGTTTCTTCAATTGGTACAATTTCACTATTAAATGCACCAGACGGCCAGTGAATTTGATAGAGGTCAATATAATCAGTTTTCAGGTTTTTGAGGGAGCGATCGCAAGCTTCTATTACTTGGTTATATTTGAGATGATTCGGAAAAACTTTGCTTGCTAAAATTACTTGTTCTCGTACATCTGCCAATGCTTGAGCAACTATTATTTCTGAGTAACCATCTCCATAAATTTCAGCAGTATCAATTGTGGTGATACCTGCATCAACAGCCGCTCTTATTCCTTTGATAGTTTCAGAATCTTCAATATCTGCCCATCCTCGTTTTCCAGCTTGCCATGTACCCATAATGATTGGGGTAATTTCAATTTCAGAGTTACCTAATGTTCGCTTCTCCATCATTGTCTCCTAATTATTCCGAGTCTAATTATAGCTATAACAGATTGTGCATTACAGCGCTTTTGCTGATTGATGAACCACATCGTCATAACCAAAACCCTGTAGGGGCGCCCTTGCGAAGCCCATGCCGTCAGGCTATATGGCCATTCGCCCCTACTGTGCCGAAATGAAAACCGCTGTAAGTCAAGAACTAAAATTGAATTTGGGATACTATGGGTTATATATTTTATAGAGAAAATTAACTACATAATTTTACTTGTTGAGAAACTTGGTTTGACTAAATATTTTTGTATAGATATATTTTTGCCGATTGCAGTATATTTATTGATATAGAAAGACAATTTTCAAGTAATTACTGAAACTTTACCATTTCTTTAAAATAAGCCTCAGTAAATTCACGAAAGCAATTTGACTGAAAAAATAAAAAGTACCCCAAACAACTTGTAACTATAACAATAAAAAGCTAAAAAAAGTTAGGGTTAATATATAAGTATTAAATTTAAGGTAGTGGTACAAATAGTTATAATTATGTTGAGGGTGGCAGGTATAAATTAACAATAGAAACAACAGGAGAAACAAACATGACGGTTTTGAACGAAACCTTTGACAATGATTTGCTATTTACAAAAAGTACCCCTTTCTTCTCTGATAGTGCTCAAGACTACTTCGGTATCTCAGATGGTACTAATAGTGGCGATTATGATGGTAATTCTGCTCCTTCAGGTATCAAAAGCTATACCGGTTTTTCGGGAAATTTTCTAACAGGTATGGACTTAGATGGTGAGGGAGCATCACTACCTGTGTCACTAACTTGGTCTGGTGTGAATATTGATGGGCTAACAAATTTAGAATTTAGCGGTGATTTTGCAGAATTCTTTGATTCTCCAGGGAGTGTTGACAATTCAGACTATATCCTAGTAGAATACCAAATTGATAGCGGAGGCTTTCAGCCTCTTCTCGAATTTCGCCTAGACGAAAATGAAGACGATGGAACTAACGGTGTTTTTAAGGAAGACACTGATTTCAATGGTAGTGGTGATGGGACAACACTTGGTGATGCAGCACAGACTTTTACTAAGGCGATTGCGGGTACAGGTTCCACTCTTGATTTACGTCTAACAGTGAGCCTTAATGCAGCAAATGAAGACTTCGGAATAGACAATTTTATAGTAAGTGATAGTAGTGGATCAGATACCACTGCACCTAAAATTGAAACCTTTACCCCTGCTGATAATGATAGTAGTGTTGCAGTAGATGTAAATTTAGTCATGGACTTTGATGAAAATCTCCAAGCAGGCAGTGGTAACATTACCTTGAAGAAGGCAAGTGATAACTCAAACGTTGCAGCTACAGTATCCATCACTGGCGACAAAGTTACTATCAACCCAACTGCTGACCTAGCAGAAGGAACAGAGTATTATGTCGAGATAGATGCAGGAGCAATACAAGACACTGCTGGAAACAATTACGCTGGGTTCTCAGATGTTACAACTTGGAACTTCACCACCGCCAGCAGCGATACAGTAATATCTGGTACTAATCAAACTCTTTATGACGGCACAACAGGGGAACTTCCTAATGATACAAACGCCACAGCTAGCGGTCAGTGGCTACAACATTACAACTTTCTAACTAACACCAACCCGCCTATTAATCCTTCAAATGTTCAAAACATTATCACTGATGCAACTCAATTAGATACTACCGGTAACAATGCCATTTATGCAGGTTACAGCAACTACACAGCACAAAATGCTCTAGTTAATTCTGATTTCCCTACCCTGGATAATACTCAGGGTTATATGGTTAACTTTACTATCGATGTCAACTCAGAACAAAACAACGGCGACGACTACAACAATGATGGAAAGAATGATCGTGCAGGTTTCAGTGTCGTTGTGGTTAGTGAAGATACTACTAAGGCGATCGAATTGAGTTTTGAGGAAGATCGTATCTGGGCGCAAAATGTCACAGGCACATCTACCACCGATCTAGTACAATCAGAAGGAGTGAATTTAGATACTACTCAGAAGCGAGATTATAATATTAAAGTATCGGGAGACACCTATACTCTCTTTGCTGATGACAATGCTATTCTTAGTGGAGATTTACGAGATTACACGGGAGTCAACCTGGGGAATTTATCAAGTGTTTATCAAACTTCCAATATGCTGTTTTTAGGTGATCGTAATGATGACGCTGGTGCTGAGGTTGATATTTATGATGTGTCGGTGACAACTCCTACTGCGAACAATAGTGAACCAGTTCGGTTTGATTTTAATGGGGATGGAGTCCCAGATCTTCTCTGGCATAACAACACCACTGGAGAAAACCGCATCTGGTTAATGAACAATGATGGTACTCGTGACTCTGTTGTTAATCCTGGTACTGCTGCAACTGATTGGGATGTGCAGGCAGTGGAAGATTTTACCGCAGATGGAGTCCCCGATCTTCTCTGGCATAACAATACCACTGGAGAAAACCGCATCTGGTTAATGAACAATGATGGTACTCGTGACTCTGTTGTTAATCCTGGTACTGCTGCAACTGATTGGGATGTAATTACGAATGACTTCACTTGAGTTTAGTGTAAACTTTTAGTTAGAACGTTCTAATTAGGGTTTGCGCTCAAAAGTCTTTTTGCTCTTTGTAGTAGTCAGTAGTCAGAAGAAATAGTGGATTACAGAAGATGTAGTCGGAACAATTTTTCCTTGATTTTTCTGTCCTTGTCTGCTCAAAATACTAGCATACATGAGCTTTTTACACCGAAAACAGGCGCACTTTTTTCGCTCCTTTAAAAGCTAAAAACTTTATCTGTAAAGGCTTTGAGATTTAATCAGCAAGCCCTAATTATAAGGAGCAGGTTTGTAGTTTAACTTCAGTCTCCAGTCAGGATCGTAGTCCAACTACAAACAAGTTTTTTTATACCAATTGAAAAAATGCCACAAATTAGTGTGATAATTCCTGTCTATAATGGAGAAAAGTACGTTACTCAAGCTATAGATAGTGTGATCAATCAAAATTATACTGATTATGAAATTATTGTAGTTGATGATGGATCAAGGGATTCTACCCAGAAGGTGCTGGAATCTTATTCTAGCAAGATTAATTATTTTTATCAAGACAATCAAGGTTCTGCTGCTGCTCGTAACAGAGGTATTGAGAGTGCCAATGGTGATTTAATTGCATTTCTAGATGCAGATGATTTTTTTCTCTCACCAGACAAACTATCACAACAAGTTAAATATTTTGAGCAAGATGCTGAATTAGGAAGTGTTCATACAGGTTGGCAGTTAGTTAATCATAGTGGTGAAAGTATATCTGATATCTGTCCTTGGGAATATGCACCCAAACTAGACTTGGAAACTTGGTTGAAGTGGAAACCTGTACTTACAAGTACAATGATGGTGCGCCGTAGTTGGTTAATGTGCGTGGGTGGGTTCGATATTGCTTTGCGACAATGCCATGATGTTGATTTAGTATTACGTTTAGCTCTTGAGGGTTGTAAATTTGAGTGGTTACGTCAAATAGCTGTCGCTTATAGACTACACCAAGGTAACACAACTGCTAATAGTATTCAACAGAGTAAGTATGCGATCGCTGTTCTAGATAAATTTTTTGCCAGAGATGATTTACCTAAATTTATCTGTAAAATTGAGTCAGAAATACGTTATCATACTTTAGTTTGGGTTGCTTGGTATGAGTATTATCATTATAATTATCAAGGAATGGCTGAGTATTTAAAAGATTCTCTCAAATACACACCTTATTGGAAGGCGCAAACTATAGCAGATTGGATAAATAAATTTACACAGTTTTCAGGCGATCGCGACCATGAAATAAACTTTTATTATTTGACCGAATTACCAGAATGGCAAAACTTAGTAGGAGCAATATAACCTACATTACGCACTTCAAAATGTAGCATAAATACAAGTCAAAAGTCAAAAGGCTAAAGGCAAAAGTAAGAAGTAATATCACGTTCGGATAATCAGTTATAAAAAAAACTTCTGGCCTTGAACCTTTCTTTCCCTTCTGTCTTCCTTCCTCCAAAGTGTAATATCATGTCCGTTTGATATCATGTCCGGTAGCATCGTTTGTGTATAACCTACATTCCGCACGACAAAACGTAGTATAAAAATATAAGTCAAAAATCAAAAGTCAAAAGTCAAAAGTAAGAAGAAAATTATAGTGGTCAATAGGAGTCAATAATTCAGTAAGTATTTATGCTTAATATTTAACTGAAAATTTGACTTTTGAGAAGTAATTTATACAGTATAAATATTTACCAATAATAGAAATTGTATATTACTTTTAATGTTACAAATTGACGTGCGGAATGTGGGGTATAAAATTAAGGTGACACTCTTGAGAAAACCTTCTGCCTCCTGCCTCCTGCCTTCTGCCTTCCTTCCACTAAAGTCTAATTATTCAACCGGACATGATATGAACAGTGATAAATAAATGACAGAGAATTCAGGAGTTAACCCACCCCTAACCCCTCCCAGGAGGGGAACGACTGAGTCATATCATGTCCGTTGGTATCGTTTGTGTAAACCCAAGGATGAATATCTACAGGAAATTTAGATTTTTTTCTTGCTCAATAGCCTTCCTCCCTCTTCTTTCCTCTTCCCTCTCCCCTCTTCCTTCTTCCTTCTTCCTTACCTTTGCTATACAATACCGATGCTACCGGATATGATATCAGGAGGAAAGAAAGAAGAAAAAACAGCAGCAGAAGGAGAAAGTTTTTTGACCGCTAATTATCCGGACATGATATAACTTTTGACTTTTGACTTCATTGAATGGTGCGATTACTGTATAACCGGATTTTATATAACTAGACTTCCTACACCGAGAACAGCATTTTATGATAAAAATTGAATCATAATTAGTTTTTATTTAATTCAAAAGCTTATGATAACGTTCTTCAATACTAGGAATAATAGGATACAAATCTATTAACTCCTGGCGCGTTAAAGCTGTATTTTTATGAGATAAATCACTAACCTTACCCTTTTTCCCAAGTTGATAATCAAGACTATTTACCTTAGGCCAATTAGATTCCATATATTTAAACCGATCGGTAATTGCACACTCTAAAAAATTTAAGAACTTATCTGAACTAAAATATTTATGATTATTTATATCTAATATAAAAAGTCTTCCAAGTGAGCCTAGATATTCTAAAATATTCAAGTCTGCTATCCAATTAGACACAACCTCTTCCTTTTTTTTTCCCCATTTGGGAATTAGACTGTGACTTAAAACAATTTCTTCAATAGGCCTAATTGTAGATAAAAATTTTGCTTTTGGAAAAGATGAAGAAATCTCTACTGCTAACATATCTTTTCCAGGATGTTCTATTTTTACGGATTCAATATTATGTAGTCTAAAATACTCTAACGGCTGATTTTGCTGCCAGAAAAATTTATAGTTAGGTTTGAGAATTTCTTTGTTTACTGATTCGTTTCTTCCCGGGGTCAACGATGAAAATTTTGATGAGATACAGGTAGGATTTTCTTGCAGGACTGAATTAGTTAACTTAATCAAAAACTCACTACCACATCTTGTTCCTGTAGCAAATACAATTTTAATCATAATTTTTTTTAATCCTAGTAAGAATTGATAAAGTTTGTTATCTTCATTAAATTATATATTTAGCAATTTTATTTTGGTGAATCAGGGTATGGTTAAGCAATACCTAAGATATTACTTTGATAGTTTTAATTTGTGAATAAAAAAATATCTTCTTTTTCCTGCCCTGAATTATTTTTTTGTATTAACTCTTTTAATTTTTCTAAAGATTCTATTATATTTTTTGCCGGAATATTATTAACAATTATTTCATGATTTAGATTCCACCATTCACTAGCAAGTAGCTCATTAATAATATGATTTCTAAACCTAAAACCCAGTATTTTACTAGGAACTCCTGCCACAATAGCATAAGGTGGCACATCCTTAGTAACTACTGCATTAGCTCCTACTACTGCGCCAACACCTATTTTCACTCCTTTGACAATTACTGCTCCATCTCCAATCCACACATCATGCATAATTGTAGTTAGTGGTACAGTCGCTTTAATATTTTTTCCTTCCGGTAAAACTGATTTCTCCAATTCTTTTTTAGTAATTGAACTTTTGGGTGATAAACAACTAGATGAAAATGGGTGAGTGGATAAATAATGATATGGATGCTGTCCTGCTGCAATTGAGACGCGACGACCTATAGAGCAATATCTACCTATAAAACAATCTCTAATAATTCCACCAGGGTTAATGTATGAATACCTACCAATAAAAGCACCCCGATATTTTGATGAAATAAATTCACTGTTAACTACATTGACATTGCTTTCAAAGAAAAGTGAACCTGTCAACCTGCAATTCAAATTAGAGTTACACATAATTTTGCACTCTTTTATGCTTTTTATTGAAATAGCATTCTTGTGTAATTGACTAAAATCTATCATCTGTTCAGATTGCAATTAATATTAAAAGCTAGTTTGATTAAATCATTGATAGATTACCATACTTTAAAGGTAAATACTATAGTCATTAAGATGCCAACGATATATATTGTTTTCTTTTATTGCCTCCTGTGACTGTTTCTCAGAAGAGGATATATCACTTTCTGAAACATCTTGAATTGCTAGATTAGGAGAAAACACAAAACATCTGTCTTTATATTGATTTTGAACAGCAGTTAACGGACCAATATCAAAAGGCAAATTGTAGAGCAAGCAATAGTTTAAAAGTATCGGGTAAGCAGAGTAATGTATAGCAACTGCATGAGAACCCACACTAGAGCCATTGCATAAATACAAATTTTTAGTCTGCCAGCTAATCCAATCATCACCCCAATCATATTGAAGTGCCCCCAATTGTAGTATCATCCAATTGTCAGGTAATTGTTGATATATTTGAGAGAATAATTGGTTAAAATCATTGTGAAAAATAACATCATCATCAAACACTAAAATTGATTCATAATCTTTACTAATAGCCTCTGTTAATATTGCAATATAAGACTTTAAATAACCCCACGCACCAGGAGAGGCGATCGCCTTGGCCTTATTTTTATTTTCTACAAAGGCTACTTTGCTAATGATGCTGATATTTGGGTTTAGGTAAAACTCTTTCCATGTTGAAATAAAAGTTTCTTGAAGAGGAAAATTGACTAGAGGTTGTTGAGAATATTCCTGGTATTCTGACAGATTTGGTTCTTTTTTACCATCAACTGCAGAATAACGTTCAAATTCTATACCTAGTTTTTTAGTCTGTCGTAAAACTTTTTCTAAACGGTCTTGCCTCCTATCAAGATTAAGAACAAACACTTTTTCAAATACATCATTTATATGAGTAAAATTATAAACACAATTAATTTGACGCTTGGTAAACTTTTGATTTAACTTTTCCTCTATAAAAGTCCTTCCTTTTCGAGAAACATAAATTCTATTTGAATTTTTAACAACCAGATTTCTTCGTTTTAATTCTTCAGGTTCTTTGGTTTTTTTATAATTTTCATTCCAGGGTAAACTACACCTGTAATTTTCAGAGTTAGCTTGTAGCTCTATGTATTCATTACTATTTTTAGCATCGAAAAAATGTTTTTCTGTATTAAAACCAGCTCTAGCACATCGTGCAGAATAATCTATATGCCATTGTCCTCTAATCGGGAAATTTTTTTCATCTGTATAACCTACTCGGTTAATAACATTTGGAGTGATAGTAAAGAAACTTCCATCGCAAGAAAAAACATCCACAATTGACTCACATTTACCTGAAGAATCATAAGTAGGTTCAGCTAATTGGAAATTTGGGTCAGACTGCTTCCTTTTTAAATTTAGATATTGTTGCCAATTCCTGTAGCATAAATGTTCATAACCACTAGATTTGACTGCCTCCGCATATAACTTATCCCATCCAGACTGAATAAAAAAGATATCATCGTCAACATGAAATGCTAAATCAAACCCTATCAGCATACTCAAATCGAAAATTGTGTTGGTTTGACCGCAAGCATATACTCCATGATTGTATATTACATGAAGTTCATGGGGAATTGTCAGACTTTGAAGATAACCAACTGTCCCATCTGTTGAACCATCATCAGCTATGATAACAACCCACTCAAAATCTAAACTTCTTGTTGTTAAAAAACTCTCAATACATTTTTGTAGATAGTCTAATCTATTCCAGGTTTTGATTGCAAATATAAATTTTGGTCTGGCAATACCTTGATGAACAATGGTTTTAATTGTTAGAGGACTATATTTCCGTAAGGCATGATTTTGTACAGCACTGGAATTGAAGCAAGAATTAGTTTTGGTGTGAGATTCGCTATATATAGTTTGAATATGTAACTCACTACTGTTTTCTACAATCCAATTTCTTGGTCTGCTTATAGAAATTAAAGGCATTGATTTAGATTGTGCATACAGTGCTAACCATACGTCAGCAGAATTTCTAAATAAAAAGTCCTTCTTTTTCATTGTATTCTTTGTGAGAGAAAAAGCAACTGTACCTGTACCTAAAACATGAACTTGCCTATCCAGATCAAGAGCATGGGAAAACCTGAGTGTATGTCTATTTTGTTGGTTATAGTATTCTATTAGTGGTTGTTTGATAAATACACCATGACAACCAAGAATAGCGTTTCCATTATATTCATCTAATTTATTAATAATTTTGTCAACGTAATTTGGAGGATATAATAGATCGTCATCAACTGTAAACATAACATCAAAGGACTTATCTTCTACCCAATAAAACTTACCTGCATCACCAAAATCTCCACAATCTTGCGATCTTATATACTCAATCTTCGGGTCTTGTAAAAAGTCTGGAACATTAGAGTAATTATTCAGATAAACACATAATTTATCTACAAAAGGATATAAGCAATTAATCACATCAAATAGCATACTTTCTCGTTCACCAACAGATGCCATGCAAGCCACAGTTTTAACTGATTGTGATTTGAATAGTTGGGAACTTTCATAATCTAAAGGATTAAATTTTCTAGAGCTAGCTATTTTAACTAATTTAAGAAATTTAAAATTAACTTCTTCTTCTATCTTTGGTTTGTCTACCAGAAACCTTATTGTTAATTTTTTTGTTTTAAACGGTGTCCTAAAATTTGACGTTCCCTTGACATTTTGAGTTCCAGTTTGATTCAAATATTCATGGCTAATTATCTGTAGATTATTGTCTATATCTACAACTGATATGAATATATTTCCTTGTTGTAATTTTGTATTCAGTTCATATTCTATGAAGTAAAAGCAATCTGATTCAACAGAAGTAATAATTTTTTCTATACCTGGTGTACTTGTATCTTGTTGAATTATAATTTTGCCGTGTTCAAGTAGTTTAACTTTTTGAGTTACTTTCCAATTACACCAAGACTCTTGTAAATCGTCAACAAATATTGTAATATTATTAACTTCTACTGTTGTTGGAATAGCTTGATTATTAATTTCTAATAATAATTGTTCAAGTTCTTCTTTTACTTGATTATTATTTGGTTGTAACTCACAAAAACGACGATAACAAATAACAGCATCATTTAATTTTTTTTGTGCAACAAAAACTTTTCCCAGATTATAAATAGACCAAAAATAATTAGGATTAATATTTAATGTCTGACGATAACAATCAACAGCTTCATTTAGTTTTCCTTGTTTTCTGAAAATATCACCTAAATCGTGATAAACTAGCCATGAATTTTGATTAATTTGTAGTGCCTTTTGGTAGTTATCAGCAGCTTCATCTAACCTACCCTCTTTGGCAAATTTTAGACCTAAATCTACATGATTTTCTGTAGGAGCGATCGTAATCTTTTCCTCGTTTGTTTTTAGATGAAGATGTTGATTTTCTTTTTCAACTTCCATCAAAAGTGTAAGTTTTTCTTTGATTGCCAAATTGGATTCAATTTGTAAAGCTTTCTGATAGCTTGCTATTGCTCCTGATATATCATTTTGCTTTTCTTGCACATCTGCTAACTTGAGAATTAGTTCCCAGTTATCAGGAATAAACTGCAAAGCTTGATGGTAGATATTGATAGCTTGCTCCCAATTTTGCTGCTGACTCAATATATCGCCTAGTTGTGCATAACCTTTAAAATTTTTAGGTTGTAACTCAATTGCTTTCTTAGAAAAAACAATAGCTTGAGCTAATTCTCCTGTTCTGAAGAAAGTACTTGCTAACTGCAAGTTTGTAGTATAATCATTGGGTATTATTTCTAGTATTTTGTAGTAATTATCGAGCCTATCGGGGTTTTCTTCTATAGCGTGGCGATATGAAAAAATAATTTCTTCTGAAGCTAATCTAGTTTGTTTATTTAGGGTATTAGCTAATTTCTCATGTACTCCTACCAAATCTGGCTGTAACTCAATTGCTTTTCGATATGCACCGATCGCCTCTTCCCAATCCTCTAACTTTACCAATACATCCCCTAACTTATAATAAGTCCAAGGAAAGTTAGGATTTAATTCTATTGCTTGACTATAAGCATTAACCGCTTCTTCCCACTGCTCTAACTTAACTAATACATCTCCCAAATTATTATAAGACCAACAAAAATCTGACTTTAATTCTATAGATTTATGATAATTAATAATCGCCTCTTCTAACTCTCCTATTTCTGGCAACAAACTCCCTAATTTATGATATACTTCCCACAATTCTGGGTTGATTTCAACTGCTTTTTTATAAACATTTATTGCTTCTGTTTGATCTCCTGTTTCTACCAAAGCATCACCTAAAAAGTGGTAAGCATCTGCAAAATTTTGTTTTCTTTCAATTGCTTGACGATAAGCAGCGATCGCCTCTTTCCATTCTCTCTTTTTTGCTAAGGCTTTACCTAAGCTGAAATAAATTTTTGCCTGTTTAACATTCATTTTTTGCTGTTTTGTGAGCGATACAAATTTTTTTGAAGTTTCCTCTATTACCTACTCCTGTCTGATATATCTAGATCAATAATACAGCTATTTGCAGAGATAATCAGTACAGTAACAACAGTGAGTAAAAAAAAAATTTTATTTGCTCCAAGGAACACAACTGAATACCTAATATCATCTTCGTTTAATTAGTTATACTAAAGTTCTTAGGTGGTAGGTCGTAGGTGTAAATTCAAGCTCTAACACTGGAAACCGAGCACAAATTTGGGATATTCCTTCCAGATAACTTCAATAGAAAATTTTTATTATACTTAATCATCCGGACATGGTATAATTCTAACAACTTGGTTACTGCTTCAAAGTTTATGGGAAGAAATCTGCGGATAAATGCTTTTAGTTCCTACCGTAGATGCTTGATGGGATTAAATTCTGGTCAATAGGGAGATAGATACACTTATTTACAATTTTTGGCGTTGCTGATTTGAGGTATGAAATTCAACTAGTGGTAAATTTTCAGCCAAAACAATACTGCAAATTATACCTATTTCTTCCTAATTTAATCACCGAAAAACTTGTTTCTACCTACTGTGCTGACTCACTCCTCCTGACTCACTCCTCGGTCTTCCTGTGAAATCATACATTTATTCAGCAACGCCCAATTTTTATATGGGTGGTTGATTCAGGATTATTTTAGAGGGTTTGAACTGTAAATATGCGAGAGAGAACTAATCTACTACCGCTCCAGGCGATAATTTGGGACCTAATTCTTCTTGGATAAATTGTTGAAAACTTTCTCCATTCATTTAATATTATTACTATTGTACCTAATAGTTCTGCAAAACGCTGTATTTTGCCATAGGGTAGGATGAGCGAACAGTAGTTAGATAGGATTAATCATACCAAATTCAAAAAAGATAGTTACACTAGAATCAGAACAAAACTTTTAAGAGATTTGCAAAAGACAACGGCAAGCAAATGTAGAAATGGCTGTTTGTTGAAACACAATTATCTAGTTGACAGAACTCTGCTAAGTCAATGATAGAGGCATTTTAGTCTCATATAAAAGCGCTGTAATATTTTTAACCAATGATACAACCAATTGATTATCTTTCTCCTGATGTACCCCTGGAACTGCCTTGGTACAAACTGCCAATTGTCATCGCTACACCTGAGTCACTCAAAGGTTATGGACAACTGGTAGATGATTATCGAAATTTTCCCATTGAAATTGTTACTTGGCCTGCTCAAGGTTGGCGTTCGATAGATGTAGATACAGGTAATCAAGGTGGTACTACTGCAGGCAATTTTGATGTGTGGTGGGAAGGAGATTTTTTGTATGGTAGAAACCAAGCAGTGAACGATCAATATCTATTTGGTTGGTCAAAAAATCCTGGGGAAGCTCAAAAAATTCCCCAGGAAAAATTAGATCGTTCTTGTGTTTTGTTATGGCATACAAATTATCATCCAGACAGTGGGCAATTATTTTTCCCTCTGAATAGTTCGCCATTTGTTGTACTTTTAGCTTTACCTGGTGATGATGTGAAACCAGAAGATTTTAAAGCTTTTTATTTTGATGGCACTCGGGGACTATATATACATCCTAATATTTGGCACGAAGGAATTTTTCCACTAACTTCAGAAGCTAGTTTTTATGATTGCCAAGGCAAGGTTCATGCTAGGGTTAGTTGTAATATTGCTCAAGAGTTTGGTTTGTTTCTTTCTGTACCCTTAAAAAAATTAGATAATTAATTTTATAATAAGTATTTTGACTTAGTTACTTTTCTTAATATTATCGGTCAGACTAATGAAAATATTTTGCTTGAAAAAGGTGGGGTTAATAGGCGATCGCTCCAATAATCATATTTATTAGAATAAAGTTTTTACCTCGATCCCCTATCTGATAACCCTCTAATCTCTAGCCAAGTTTCTTAATTCTATTTGGAATCCAGCTCAATGCTAAGTAAATTAATCCCAAATAAACTGTAGCTGTTAGTAAAATGTAAAACCCATCAAAGTCAATCATTATAGATACCCCCTAGCTGTAATTTTTTTCTCTCTAATACTCTTATTATTGCTTTCAAGATAATGACATCCCCTAATTTAGTACCTCAATAGGGTGAAACCTGGAACTACCAGTTAGGTTAATCCGATGCCATCAACCATTTATTGCCTGTCTCTTAACAAAATGCGCCCTAGTATACATTCCCAATTTTTATTGGTAATTAATATCATATACTAATCCTAACATAAATCATTTTTTTGAGAAACAGACCGCTAAAGTTTTTCTACAAATATCTAAAAATATAACCAAATAAAGACTATAAAAATATAAATCATAAAAAAAAGTTATATATTTGAATATTGATTTAGAGAATTCGATCTTATATATTCAGCTATGAGGATTCTTGATGATGTTTTTTCAGAGGTTGCATCTGGCCTAAAAGTTGTTGAGCAGTTCTGATGAACTTTGAATCTCAGAGAAAAGAGTATAATTATTGTCTTTAATATAGATAAATGAGATAAATCTAAGTATAACTACTTAGTAATAAGTTTATTAATATTTAGAATATCTGAAAACTTTTTTGTGAAAGTCTTTAAGATTACATATTGTCCAACTAAAAATGAATATACATCTCAAATGGTATCAATGTCTGGGACCGGCGTTTTTTGACTAGGAGTCAGGAGGACTGAGGACCGAGTCAGGAGATCAGGGGAAAGCATAAAGGAAAAAGGTAGAAAAATACTCCCCATCTCCCTAACTCTCCATCTCTTTTTAAATAAATCTCAAATGAGTTCTATGTGACTAGAGCGATCGCATTTTTATCAGCTCAAATACAATTGCTAAATAACTAGACTTCAACTTAATATCTGAAAGAGGTTGAGTTAATTTTAATTAAAATAAATGCAAACAGAAGTAAGATTGAGAGTAGCAGTATTGGGGTTCTTCGTCGCAGACAATCAAGTTTTGTTGTTGCATCAAATGACAGACCCAGAACCTAATTGTTGGGACTTACCAGGAGGGGGACTGCAACCACAAGAGACCCTGATGGAGGGACTAGCGCGGGAAATTAGAGAAGAAACAGGAATTACTGATTTTCAAGTAGAGCGACTGCTAACAATAGCAGAGAATTTTTTTCCTCAAGGGGAGGGGAAGGTACTTCATAGTTTAAATATTATCTATCAATGTAGGGTGGAACCAAAACCAACTAATCTTAGTAGTGACGATCCAGAAGTCGGACCTCTGGGTATTAAGTGGTTGGCGATCGCGACTCTGACACCGCAGATGTGTTCAAATAGAGTTTGGACAGCATTACAAGCAGCAGGTTTGGTGTAAATTTGAAAGGAAGAGGGAAGAGGTTCAATAATGGATAATTGATAATTGATAATTACCTCTCCCTAAAAGGAAGAGGATTGAATAAAAGGAAAATTTTTTCTCTCTTGGTCGATTGGATATGGCGAGGAGACCCGTTCTTACAGACCCGCTCCGAAGATCGCCATCCCACCCTACGGGAAGCTGCGCTAACGACCGCTTGTTTCTCCTTGCTTATGAGAGGATTTTTACCTTAATTATTCGGTAAACGGAAGAGGGAAGAGGAAGGAAGACGGGGTTGCACATTATGGAATGATATTACCAAAAATTAGTTTAGACTTTAACTAAAAAAAACCATTAATTAGTCATTCTAGCAATTATCAAATCCAAAATCCTGTTCATCAAAAATATAAAATCATTCGTCACTGTGCAACGCCATCTTTTTTCTATCCTATTCCCTATTCCCTGTTCCCTAAAACAAACGAATTTTGTACCTTACGCTTTTTGAGAATTGCTATATATTGGAATTATATTGGAATAGTATTTAAGCAGGTACACAAAATTAATTACACATTTTTTAAGACTAAGTTACTTATATTGTAAACATTATCATGATATAGAATTGGAGTAGGTCAATATTTTCTTTATTTGCTTATAAACTATGTTTATTTTTGGGGTAATCACTACTTGTACACTACTAATATCATGTCCGCTTAATTAGTGATTATACAGTTTGTAGGTTGTAGGTTATAGGTTGTAGGTGTTAGGTGTAAATTCAAGAGGGAAGACTTGAAACGGAGTGGAAATTTGGGATATTTCTTAAACATTGAGAGGAAAATATTTTTATTATACTTAATCATCCGGACATGATATAACAATCTTTTCGAGCATTTTTGGATTTTTCACTCTTCCTTCCTGTTTTCTATAATTTTTTTCTATTAATTTTAGTTGAATATTATATTTGTTTAATTGGCGATAAAAAACTTCCTTCTTCTTCCCTCTTGACTGTAGGTCGCCAATCCGACGGTTCTCCTACCTAACTACTCAGTCCTTATTTATAATATCAAGCATCATTAATTAGCCATAATAAAAATGTTCTTCTCTGGAGAGAGAATATTTTTTCTGTTTGTCATGGGAAGCAAATAAATTTCCTCTTGCTCCCTACTCCCTACTCCCTAAATTTTTCCGAAGTGGTTATTTAAAGAAACACGATCTAAGATATTAAATAGAAATAATATATACGTTAATTTTGAATTTAATTGATTATAATGTTGACAATAAAAATTGTGTTGCTTGAGGAGCAGAATAAAAATGAGTAATCATAATCATTCTCATTGTTATAGCTGTCACCATGAAGAAAACCATACTGATACTAATCAACCTATTCAAGAGTCAAGTTTAAAACAGGAAATTTTACCTCTACTTCCAGTTATTATCATCTATATTTTAGGTTTAATTTTCTATAAAAAATTACAAAATAGTGCCTATGGAATAGGAAAATATATAGTGTTTATTCCTATCTATATATATAGTGGTTGGACTGTACTGACCAGCGCTGGAAAAAATATTTTGAAAGGTAGAATATTTGATGAAAATCTTTTAATGACTGTAGCTACATTAGCAGCGATCGCTATTCATAAATTGCCGGAAGCAGTGGCAGTTATGTTGTTTTATCAAATTGGCGAAACATTCCAGGAATATTCTGTAAAACGTTCCCGTAGTTCTATCAAATCATTATTAGAAATTCGTCCAGATTATGCAAATTTAAAAATTGACGATTCTCTACAAAAAGTCTCGCCTGAAATAGTAGAAGTTGGTAGTGAGATAGTTGTTAAACCAGGAGAAAAAATCCCCTTAGATGGTGAAATTATTTCTGGAAATTCCCAAGTTGATACTTCTGCTTTAACTGGAGAATCAATACCTAGAAATTTTACAGTTGGGCAAACAATATTAGCAGGAATGCTTAACCAAACGGGACTATTAACAATTCGCGTAACTAAACCATTTTCTGAATCTTCTATTTCCAGAATTCTAGAGTTAGTTGAAACTGCCAAAACTAAAAAATCTAAAACTGAAAGATTTATGACAACTTTTGCCAGGTACTATACCCCAATAGTTGTCTTTATTTCTTTAGGGATCGCTTTTCTGCCTCCTCTATTTATCTCCGGTGCTACTTATGCAGATTGGATAAATAGAGCTTTAATTGTATTAGTAGTTTCCTGTCCTTGTGGATTAGTAATTAGCATTCCTTTGGGTTATTTTGGCGGAGTTGGTGGAGCGGCAAAACGAGGAATATTAGTCAAAGGGTCTACATTTTTAGATGATTTAGCTGCGATTAAAACTGTGGTTTTTGATAAAACTGGAACTTTGACAGAAGGTAAACTTCAGGTGACAGATATTGTCACAAAAAATGGCTTGACTAAACCAGATTTAATCGAAGTAGCAGCTAAAGTTGAATCTTTATCAAATCATCCTATTGCTCAAGCAGTTTATAAATATAATTCTAGGAAAATTGATAATTCTGATGTTTCAGAATATCAAGAAATTGCCGGGTGTGGAATTAAGGCAAAAGTTGGTAATAAAACAGTTATTGCGGGAGGCGATCGCCTGTTACATTTAGAAGATATTCAGCACGATATTTGTGATATTGGAGATACTGCAGTTCATTTGGCAGTTGATAGTAAATATGTTGGTTATATCGTAATATCTGACCAGATTAAATTAGATGCTGCTCGGGCAATTAAATCTTTGAAAAATTTGGGTGTGGAAAAAACTGTCATGTTAACGGGAGATAATCAAACAGTTGCTCAACGGGTGGCAGAAAATTTAGATTTAGATAGTTATGAAGCTGAATTATTACCAGAAGATAAAGTCAATGCCATTGAAAAATTACTATATCGGAATAATAGGAAAGTTGCTTTTGTTGGTGATGGAATTAATGATGCTCCGGTTATTGCTCGTGCTGATGTTGGTATAGCAATGGGTAGCATTGGTTCGGATGCTGCAATTGAAACTGCGGATGTTGTAATTATGACCGATGCTCCTTCTAAGGTTGCTGAAGCAATACAAATTGGCAGGAAAACGCGTCGCATTGTTTGGCAAAATATTGGTTTTGCTCTAGGAGTAAAGGGGTTGTTTATTTTGTTGGGAATAGCAGGGTTGGCAAATATTTGGGAAGCAGTATTTGCAGATGTGGGTGTAGCGTTAATTGCGATTTTTAATTCTAGTCGAGCGTTATGAAGTCAGAAGTAAAAAATTCAAAAGTCAAATTTGTAGTGGCGTGACACAGCTAAAATCTAGACTCTGAAAAGTATTTAACAACCCGTCGTAATGTACCATTTTCTATAAAGTCAGAAGTTCGTTGAACTTAGTCCTAATATGTTCGATCAAAGTTAGTGCAATTATAATATTAAATACCTAATATTAAGGAGTTAATTAAACCGATAAATGCTTACAAAAAATCTCTAATAATTGATAATCCTCAGCAGTTGGTTTTATCAGATTTACCATTTGCAGCAGGTCAAAAAGTGGAAATCATTATTTTAGCTGAAGATCATAATGAAGTTGATAGTCAACTAGAGGAATTACGCCAAAAAATTGATCGTGCAACTGAACAAATTTTAGCGGGAAATGTGAAAGATGGAGAATTAGTTTTTGAGCAGTTACAAGCTAGATTAAAAAATGAATATGGATTAGACTAATGGCAAAGTATCAATTTTCTGAGGATGCAATTTTATATCAAGTCAGAAGTCAAAAGTCAAAAGTCAAAAGTAAGGTTTGTCGGGTGCGTTAGGAAGTTAAAAATTCAAAAGTAAAATTTGTAGTAGATTGACACAGCTAAAACTGTGTAGCTGTAATTAGACATAATATTACTGTTTTTGATCGAATTCTTTTTCCAATTGCGGAGCGAGAAATATCTCTTGAAATTTCTCTACTGATTTTGGATGGATAAATAATATAGCAATGCCAATAATGGCAAATATTGTACATAACAAGTAGTAAATAATTTGCCCATTCTGCATCCAAGTCAAGGAATCTAGAAATCCAAATTTATTGGGTTTTTCTATTTCTGCTTCAGGAGAATTTACTGTTACTTTATCTTGAATCTTACTCTCATCACCGAATACATTACCCACAACATTTCCGTCTTGATTTTCAATTTTTCGGCTTTGGTCATTAACAAATTTTTGATTCATAGTTTGACTGCCAATAATCTGATTATCATTAATATGTATTACTGAGCCACTGCTATTATTTATTGTATAGTTTCTAGAATGGCTAGCTTGTAAAAATTCTCTACTCAAGTCTCTGTCTATTACATCATCAATTAAACTTCGGATATCAACTTCATAATAAGGATAATTATCGCAGTTAGTTTTTTGTCTACCATTACTCTTCCGTTCTTTTAATTTTTCAAATTTGTAGAAGTGAGGATTCTGAGTATTTTTACAAGTTTTACAATTACAAGGAATTAATTTATTATATTTGAGTCGATTATTATAGGAACCATGAATTTTATCCAATTCGTGAGTCACAATAGTC
>NZ_JAAHGU010000132.1:0-20113 GCF_010692685.1 Okeania sp. SIO2F5
AAAATACTAACTTTTTGAGCGTTTTAGACTGAAACAGGCGCACTTTTTTCATTCCAAAAAAGGCACTTGTCTTTATATGTCAATGCTTTTATATTTAATCAGCAAGCCCTATTTAGCCCTAATATTAAGTCTGATTAATTAGCCATAATAAAAATGTTTTATAGCGTTTCTCAAATTAGTGATATACAGTTGTTTTTCTTTTTTTCTATCCCCTGTTTCTCGAATTACTACTCCCTACTCCCTAAAACAAACGAATGCGCGTACCTCACCAATATGAGAATTGCTATATTAAGTAATTAACACAGACTGAATGACTTTTTTTGATAATTATTAGCTAGTTATTGTTAATTATTCTTATTTTTACTTCTCCCCCACCTGCCCACTCCCCCAGGGCTAATTCATTGTCGTCAGAGAATATTTATATGGATATGAAATACATTTAATTGTGCAAATATTAAGAATCTCCCCATCTCCCTATCAATTTTTCTAAGCGTGACAATAAATTGACCCTGCTCCACTCCCCCGCTCAAGAAAATGTAGCAAACATTTATCAAATTGGTATAAAGGACTAGAGCAAAACTACAAACAAAAAATTATTTCGGCAACTTATATTGCCCTACAATTTTCTTGGCAAACTCTGGCACATGAGCCTCTAATTTTTCTGGATGATTCCGCTTAACATAAAGATAATTACGAGTGAAATGGGAATCAATAGAAAACCGCCCATATTCCAAACCTTTAGGACCGATTTTTTCAATAACAACTCCCATTAATTTTGCAGCCCACATCGGCAAAGTAACAGCTTGGTCATAAGCCGGAATACTTTGTTGAACAGCATTTTTTCTATCTCCCTGAGACATTACAGGTTGAGTATCTAACTGATTCATCACCAAATCTAACATTTGTTTTCCAGTCTCATTCCTAACAGTAATCCACTGCCAACCAAAGGGCGCTCCCATATATCCCACGACCAAATCTGCCAAACCATTTACATAGTCAAAACAACTCATACAAGAAGGAGCAAAAACATCTTTTAATTTCTTAGTATTCAACCCAAAAAATGGCACTTTTTCTATCGTTCCATCCTCATGTTTAAAATGTACTCGAAAGTCTTGCATAAATTCATAATGCACCACAGTTTCTGGTGACTTACTCGTAGTATCCAAGAACTTTTGCAAACCCTCTCTAGTCACATTATCCACACAGGGAGTCCCCAAAACATAGAGCTTTTCTAAACCTAATTGTTTTTCCACCGCTCGTAATGCTTGAATCTGACAACCAACCCCAATTACTAACAGTTTTTTCATGCCAGAATTTTCAATTTCTTCTAATACCGAAAGATTAGGAGAAAGAGTCGGTTTATTCACTTTTGCTGCCAATACTTCCTCTGGAGTCCGGGCAATAACTGGCATCGGTTGAAAGCGGTCTTCCTTAGTATTTTGCACACAGACAACACCTTCCACAATACCTTGATTCAACATTTCACAGGCGAGCGTACTCACAATACCAGTCCATTGTGCGCCTTCAATAGGTTGTTTTTTGCGAGCTGCCATCATATCTTGATGAACGCCGAAATAAGTCTCATTATCATTATCTAGGTTGCGAGTGCGTCCATGAGTTTGTTGTTCGAGGTTGTCAAATTGTTGATTAAGAAATGCACAAGCATCCTTGACATAATGGATATAATATGTATCGCATAAACCACATTCGCTACAGAGTTCCTTTGCAGGGCGACGGGCACCAGGTCTAAGTGCTTTAGCTTTCTTGTGTTTGGGGGTGTTTGGAGTTGAGATAGTCATTGAAAATTGATTTTTTAAACTGAGTCACTTTTATTTAGGATACCACTTTTCAGTTATCAGTTATCAGTATGGAGAGGTCTATTAGACATCTGGTAAAAATCAAAAATAAAATCAATTATTATCCATAAATTATCAATTACTCCCCTCCTGGGAGGGGTTAGGGGTGGGTTTCCCCTGTTCCCTGTTCCCTGTTCCCTGTTCCCTCTTTTCTGGAGAGGTCTATTGACAAATTCTTAATATGGAACGCCAAAAATCTCCCGTTCCCAAATCTTCTCCCCCATGTTAGAACTAATATTGTAGTAATCTCTCAAAGACAACCGATGGATATTCCCAAATTTAGCAGGAAACTAAAAGAGGTTCGGTAATGAGCGTAAATTACATTTTAAGCCAATATATAGACGAAGCAATGTCCGAAGCAGTTTACGATAAACTCGAAGATGGCACTTTCGTCGGTAGAATTCCATCCTGCAAAGGCGTTATCGCATTTGCACCCACACTGCGCCAGTGCGAGAATGAGTTACACTCGACCTTAGAAGATTGGATTCTAATAGGGTTGAAACTCCGTCATGCTCTGCCAGTTATTAACAACATCAATTTGAACGAGGAACCAACCCGTGATCCGGTGGACACCCTTTGAACAATTAATAATTAATAATTAATAATTAATAATTACCTCTCCTTGAAAACAGATAGGATTGACGATGATGATTCGAGAAATTGAGGAAATTATCGCTCGTCCTATCTCCCTTGATGAGTGGGTGACTTTATAGTTACTCCAAAGCGATCGCTCCTGCCAAAACCAAGCACATTTGATAGGCTCAATTTTTATCTTAAATGCGGTTAAATAGTTGTCATTGCTAGCAATTAGAGCTATAATACAATATGGATAAAAATAGCCTTAGCCAAAAGGAAAGTAGAGAAGTCTATGCCTATTTATAAGGAAGTAGTAAGTCAAATTCACCGCCTTACCAAGGCCGAACAATTCCAACTATTAGAAGAATTAAAAGCAATAGTGGAGAACTCCATAGAAGCAGAGACAGAAGAAGAACTCATTTCTCCCGCAGAAATAGCTGCCAGCGAAACCGCATGGCAAGATTACTTAGCAGGTCGCGATCGCGGCAAATCTCTCCAAGAACTAGAATTAGAATTATTTGGGAGGAAGCTTGAGTGAGTGGAACTTAATAATTCTCAAAGCTGCCGAGAATTACCTAAAACGTTTGCCTTTACCAGACCAAGAGCGCATCCTTCGGGGTCTGAAGTTACTAAAAACTGACCGAACAATGATAGACATTAAGCCCCTCAAAGGTCGTCCCGAATGGCGGTTGCGAGTAGGTAAGTACCGGGTGCTGTTTATAGAAGACCAGGAGAACTTAGCTTATATTGTCACGGTCATCGGTCCTCGGGGAGATGTTTATAAGTAAGAGGGTCGCTGTACTGCTATAATATACTTTCAAAAATTCTCTTTTTGGGTATTCTAATTTATGGTCAAGCCTCCTAAACAGACCTTATTAGCTGTGCTGAAAATAGCTCTGGTGTCTACTTCTTTGCCTTTAATAGTAACAAGTTTGTCTCCATTATACCCAAGCACTAAGCAAATTAATAGTCTAGTCTTTGCCCAAGAAAATATTAAGCCTAACCCTCAACCTACTGCTAGTCTTGAACCAAAAAAGACAAGTCAACCCACCGAACAAAAAACACAGGAAAAATCGGAAAATTCTGATGATGAGAAAGACTGGGAAGGGTGGTTAATTTTAATTCCTGCGCTGATGAGTTTGTATTTGTTAGTTCTCTGGGTTCGCCCCCTATGGTTATTGAAGCTACCTGCGGAATTAAAGATACCGGAAACACCCAAAACTCCAGAGCTGAAACTACCTGTTGGTATTTTACTTTTTCTCAAGTATCGCCCCTGGGTACTAGATGCTTGGGTTGAAAAACATCTGGAGACTTTTCAAAAGAAGTTTCTGGAGAACGAAACTGTTTCGGAGCGAAAAGATTATGTTTCACTTCCAGTTGAATTAAATACTCAGGAAATTGATGAACTGACAGCGGAAACCTTGAGCGAACCTTTTAAAAAGGAAAAGCGAGTGCGGCTGTTAATTTGGGGTGAAGGAGGCTCAGGAAAAACAACTATTGCTTGTCAAATTGCTAAATGGGCAATGAAAAAACAGCATCAGTCTAAAGCTTTAGCTAAACATTTGATGTTACCAGTTTTAATAGAGAAGGAAATTGATAATACTGGGGATGGCATCAAACCGATAATGGAGGCAATGATGGCAGAAATTCAGGAGTTGATCGATAACGAACAAATGATAGTTGATGAATTATTGGTTAAACAACTCCTGCGACAGCGCCGAATTTTATTGATTGTAGATGGTTATTCGGAGCTGAGTCAGGAAACTCAAGATAAATTTAATCCCGATCCGAAAGAGTTTCCGGCAAATGCTTTAATTGTCACTTCTAGAATAGAGGAAAATTTCCGGGGTATTGATATTAAAGTTAAAACTCTTCGGTTTGATGGAGGAAAGTTAGCTTATTTTATCGAGCAGTATTTGAAGGAGTGCGTTAAGTGGCATTTGTTTGAGGCAGATCAAGAAGAATTTTTACACGAATGCGCTCAACTTGCACGCATTGTTGGGGAACAAAAGACTATTACTGTTTTGCTGGCAAAGCTTTATGCTGAGAAGATGATTAATAGTAAGGAAAATAATTTGACCTCGGAGCGTTCTCTCGACAATATTCCCGATCTGATACTTAACCATTTAGAAAAGTTGAACCGTCAAGGAGAAAGAGAGACTAAGAGCGAACATCCTACAATTAAACAGGATGCTCAACTAATTGCTTGGAAATGTTTGGAGGAAAATTATAGACCATCCTATGCGGAGCGGGAAGCAGTGGTTAAAGCTTTTGACGAGTTGGGGAGAGATGATGCAATTTTATGTCTTGAGTATTTTGAGAAACATCTGCGACTGCTTAAGTCTATTGGATATGGTGAAAGAAAAGACAGAAACAAAATTCGCTTTGCTCTCGATCCGTTGGCGGAATATTTGGCTGCACTATATTTGGTAGAGCAGAATAAGGATGAAGAGGAAAAGTGGCGGGAGTTTCTGGTAACAGCAGAGGAAAAGTTGGGTAAGGAAGAAATTAAAGGCTTTTTGTTAGCAGTGAGAGATTGTTGTTTGGCAAAAGGTTCGGAGGTGAGAGTACCCAGTTTTGTAGCAGATGAAATTGGGAAACTAGCAGGATTAGATTTGGAAGCTTTACAAAAAGAGTTAGAGAGGCAAAGAATTAAAAGGCTTGTCCGCAATTTGTTTGCTCCAGGGGCAACGGTACAAGATAAGGTAGACGATCTGGAAAAAATTGGAGCTAGTGGTTCGGTGGCTAAATTTGTTGCTCTTGATATTGTTAAATTTCTAAAAGATGAAGACGCAGAGGTGCGTTTTTCTGCTGTAAATGCGTTAGGGAAATTAGGCAATCCTTCTGAAACTGTGTTGCAAGCTCTTTTACCTTTACTTCATGATGAAGATTCAATTGTGCGTGAATCTGCTGTAAAAGCATTGGGCAACTTAGGCAATGATTCTGAACCTGTAGTGCAAGCTCTTTTACCTTTACTTCAAGATGAAGATTCAGAGATGCGTTATTTTACTGTAGAGGCGTTGGGCAACTTAGGCAATGCTTCTGAACCTGTGGTGCAAGCTATTTTACCTTTACTTCATGATCACCTTTTATCTGTGCGTGAATCTGCTGTAAAAGCATTGGGCAACTTAGGCAATGCTTCTGAACCTGTAGTGCAAGCTATTTTACCTTTACTTCATGATGAAGATTTAGAGGTGCGTTATTTTACTGTAGAGGCGTTGGGCAACTTAGGCAATGCTTTTGAAGCTGTGGTGCAAGCTCTTTCACCTTTACTTCAAGATGAAGAGGCATGGGTGCGTTCTTGTGCTCTAGAGGTGTTTGGCAACTTAGGCAATGCTTCTGAAGCTGTGGTGCAAGCTCTTTTACCTTTACTTCCAAACTTACTTCGAGATACTGATTCATTTGTACGTTCCTCTGCTGAAAAAGCATTAGAAAAGTTAGGCATTAATTCAGAATCTGAAAACTAGAAAACCCAGTTGTTCAATTAACAAATATTTTACAGAAAAAAAATGATGAAATTAACAGAAATTAGACAACAAGGATACAAAGCACTAATAGATTCATTAGGTGTTGTAGGAATGTTACGTTTTCTCCAAGAACTTGGTGCAGGTTCGGTCGATTATATTAAGGAAAAATATCAATTATAGGTACCTAAATTTGAGGATTTTAATAGTTTTTCAGGCAACAAAAAACTACACATTCAAGGAGCAAAAATCAAATGTATTACAGTGATTTAACATTACCTAAAATCCAACAATAATTTTCCTTAAAAATCAATGAAAAAGTCGATTATCTTGCCAACATTCCAGAAGTCAAAGCAAGCGATTTTTTAAAACAAATATTACAAAATAACTTACCATTAGCTTTAGCAATTAATACAGAAAAAGCTCGTTCGGAAATGATTATCGCCCCAATTTTAATAGAATTCAGGAAAATCATGAATAATCAAATTAGCCTGTTTTCCGGAACAGAATTTAACGTCGATACTGCCAGAGGATTAAATGGTACTTGTGACTTTCTCATTAGTCTAGACCCAGAACAACTATTTATTAAATCTCCAGTTTTTGCCATTGTAGAAGCCAAAAAAGAAAACTTAAATGCCGGGTTAGGGCAATGTCTCGCAGAAATGATAGCAGCACAAATATTTAATCAACAACAAGGCAATCAAATTTCCACCATTTACGGCGTCGTCACCACTGGGAATATTTGGAAATTATTAAAATTAGAAAATGCAGAAGTTCACATCGATCTAACAGAATACTTTATTAATAACTTAGAGAAAATTCCCAAAATTTTCTCCCTGGGAATTAACAGTAATTTGCCAAAGTAGCAAAATTTGTAGATGCGTTAGACGGCGAAAATTGAGACTATGAAAAACATTTAACAATCTGTCGTAACGCACCATTAAAGAATAAATTAATTGCTATAATATCAAAAAAAAACAAAAAATCGACCGAAATTAAAATTACTAATTTTTGACTCTAACAAGCAGGAAATTGTAACATGGAAAAACTAAATTACCCCGAACTGGTGCAAAAAATTTTGACCGAAAGTTTCTTAGGAGAAGATATCTCTCCAGATACAGAAGTAGAAGCTGTTTTCGATACGGTGCGCGATCGCTATCTAGTCGTTAATCTAGGTTGGGACAACCACAAACGGGTATATGGGACCACAGTTCATGTGGATATTAAGGATGGGAAAATCTGGATACAACAAGATTGTACCGATATCGGCGTTGCCGACGAGTTGTTAGCAGCAGGTGTGCCCAAGACAGATATAGTTTTGGGTTTTCAATCTACCTATCGGCGACAGTTTAGCGGGTTAGCTATCGGTTAGGACTACAGCGCTACGCGCAAGTCAAAAGTCAAAAGTCAAAAGTTAAAAGTAATATCTGACTGAGTTTGAGCATTTAAAAATGTCCTAACCTATTTGCGTAGTGCTATAACTAATGAAGTAAAATAATAATATAGCAAGGAACGAGTTGGTTAGGACATAGACTAATGATAAATCTTAGATTAGGCAATGTTTTTCCCACTGTTGCCTGTTGCCTGTTGCCTGCTATACAGGATTAAATTCCCCTCAAAAAACTTTCCCCTGGTAACGACAAATTCTGTAGTTGACTATTGACCCAATTTGCTGCTGCTAACCCAGAAGCGAAAGCACCTTCAATATTATCTCCGCCACACCAGTCACCTATACCTACTAATGGCAAAGGCAACTCTGTAGTCAGACAAGAAACAGCTAAAGGTTGACGACAAAAAGCATAACGCCACCGATGCACTTGCAACCATTCTGGAGATTTTAACCATGGCATTAACTGTTGCGCTGTATACTCTAGTAATTCTTGCCCCACTGGTTGTAAGTCTGTGGTGTCGATATGAGTAGTGGCAAACTTGGCGTTGCTTTGAACGACAAACACAGGTTGAGTAGAATGAGGGCGTTTACTGCTATCAACACCCACCCAAGCAAGATAGTCATCATTAGGAAAAGCAAGCGATCGCCACTCCGGTAAATTTTCCTGTAGAGCAGGAGAATATCCCGCCATCACAGTAATACATGGGTCATATTCCACAAAACGCAAATTATTGAGAAATTCCGGTGGCGTTTCAGCAACAGGTTTTTCTAAAATCATTAACGCTTGAGGTGCAGGGATAGCTACAACAACTGCTTTAGATATCGCTTCTACAGGTTTTTCAGTCGCAGCATTATTAGTAACTTCCAGACTCAGATGCCAATTTTTGTCTGCTGTCGCCTGCATAGTTTCCACTCGCCTACTAAACCAAACCTCTAAATTTTGGGCAAGAAATTTACCCACAGAGTTCATTCCCTGGGGCGTAATATAACAATCTTTGGTAATAGGAAGTATTAACCCCTGGGGTTGAATTAGTTCATAAATTTTATCAGTCCAAAGTTGCAGAATGTGCTGGGAAGAAAGGCCATTTTTTTTTCTTTCTAGATAATTAATTAATTGTTGCAAAAATTTACCTTTGGGTTCAAGATAACGTAGCCCATGATCTACACGAGTTCCTGATACACGGCGAGTTGCCATCCGTCCCCCCGCTCCCCGAGACTTTTCCACTACCACCACCGAATAACCAGCCTGCTGGAGTTGTTGAGCGCAGACTAAACCAGCCATACCAGCACCAATTACTGTAACATCAAATTGTTGCGATCCCATCATCATTTTCCTGGCGACAATAGATAGTTATGTTATAATAACTTGGCACTCAACCTTAATTCGGTAATTTGCCTCTCAAACTAGAGTAATTATAACTAAGTCATGCTTGGTGGGTGTGGAGGAATGTAAGTTGAATGAACTAAGAGCAGCACTAGAATTAGCAACAGAAGAGGAGTTACAGCAGTTAACAGAACTTTTGTTTGGGCGCGGAATTAATCCTTTGGATTATTTCCAGACTCCTCTACCCATAGATGTACAAAGTCGCGATCGCGATGCCTGGTTAGACGCCCTAGAGCAAAGATTTTGTTATCTGGTGGCAGATGGCATGACGGTATTGCGAGGGCGCACTCAACAAATAACCTATCGGCAAGCCTTAATCAAAATTTGTCGTTATCTGAAAATTTCCTACTCTCAAGAGCTTTCAACTATAGATTTAGAAGCAGAGGTATTTCTTCATGTTTTAGGTCAGGCATGGAAACGCCTACCAAAATCAGAACAAGAGGTCTTAAGCCAAAGTATATGTCGATCCCTGGCCGAATCTAATGTGCCTCAGCCTTTACCAATATTAATACAAAAAAATCCATTAAGTTTACTATTGAAAGGTGGTAGTGCTTTGGCCGTGAGTTCGATTTTGAAACCCATTTTACTTAAGGAATTTGCCCGTCAGTTTGCCATTCATTTTGCTAAATATCAAGTAACAAAAGCAGCATTAGTTAGGGGTGGGGCAACCGCAGCAGCTCAGTTTCAAAGTCACATAACTATGCAGATGGCTAATCGAGGTATGGCCATAAGTGCAGCTCGTTATGGGGCAGCGCGGACAGCTTTAAGCTTTTTAGGCCCGATGTTGTGGACTTGGTTTTTGGCCGATTTGGGTTGGAGAGCGATCGCTACAAATTATGGCCGTGTGATTCCTGCTGTTTTTGTTTTGGCCCAGATTCGGTTGTTGAATTAGGGTGGCTAGACACGGATTATGCCACGGATGTACGGATGATGGATAATAGACCTCTGCAAAAATGCCGATTTGGATTGGAGAGCGAAGGATGCGTTATAATTTAGGTTTTATTTTAGAGTTATATAAAGCTCTAAAACAATTTAATTATTATTAGAACTATATACATATAGTTGAATAGAATAGCAGTTCAATTTAGTAATTACAGAAAATTGCCATTAGAGTAATTGAACTAGGAAATAAAATTATAGTAGAAGAAATTTAAAATTATCAATCAATATCTATAAAGTGGCTCTATATTATAGAATGAGTAAAATACCAAACAAATCTATTGTTTGAATTACCAGTGCTTAGGAGAGCAGAAATGAGTATGAATATTCAAGGTATAGTTAGTTCTGTTAAAGAAGAGCTAGCTCCTCAGTTCGAGGAAAAATTACGCAGTTATTTAGTACAACAAGACCGAGAATGGTTAATTGAGCAAATTATACGTTTAACTTTAGATTCTTTATATATAAAAAAGAAAGATATTAAAGCTATTCAAGAACAAAAAGCTCAAGAGAGGCTTTCAAGAATAGAACGCCTAAAAGATATGGCACTGGATAGAGAAAAATTAGATTATTTCCTCAAAAAGCATGAAAAAAGAGACCGCAATCACCTAATAGAAGCTGGATATTTAATTAATAATCCTCCAGAAAAAGGAACTGACTTAATAACAGAAAAATATCGTAGTAACCAGGGTAATGAATTACTTATTCTAGCTAAGGATGTGCTTTTTGCACTACTATTTGGGGATGAAAGTAATCATGTTAAATTTACGAGAATTGAACAGGAATTATTAACATTAACTGTGCCCAGATTCAAATCTAAATCATTAAATTTTATGAAAGCAACAACAGAAATTAGTGGTTTGGGAACCTGGCAAGATCCGGATAGTGTATCTAATGATTCACGGGCAGATAATATTATTTTGCAGGTCGAGTATGGAGAGATAGAAGGAGAATTAATAGGCGATGGTATTGTAACTTCTTTAAGCTTAATTAATAATCTAGAAATTAATGAGCAAATTCTCTATGCAAGGATGATAAATGTTGAACAAAGTACCTTAATTACTTAAGTTTGTTAGGACTTAGGTGATATTGTCCTTTTCGTCAAAATCAAATTTATATTTTGAACTTGTTTTTGCTACAGTCCCCATAAGTATTACCGAAAAATTGTGGGTATGCGCCTCCCCTTTTAAGGGGATAATAAAAAAAAATTTTCATGAATTTGTCAATCCTCTTCTTTTCAAGGAGAGGTAATTATTCATTATTCATTATTCATTATTCATTATTCATTGTTGAACACTGTTCCCTGTTCCCTGTTCCCTGCTATAACTGAAAGCCTTTGAAATTCTGACTCCTGACTCCTGACTCCTAATTACTCTAACCCTTGAGAAACAAAACCTGCCCAATGATAGGGATGTTTGAAATTTTCCCTTTTCCGAAGTTCAAACTGAGCTTTTCGTAATGCTTCCGGGCGAGTTTCTCCCTGGTTGCGGAACTGATAATATAACTGGCAAAACTCAGCAGTGGATTTGTCTTCCACTGACCACAATGTACTAAGTACACTCAGGGCGCCTGCACTGAGGAAACCTGCTGCAATACTTAGAATGTCGTCGTTAAGTTTGTTGCTAAAAGTGAGGTTAGTTTCGCAACAGGAGAGGAAGACATCAGTTAATTTTGGTAAACGCCAGGTAAACACATCTCCAAGGGTGACATCCCCATCAAATAAATGTAGTTTTGAGTCTAGGAGGTTGATTAAGTCGGCGCTAGCGTGATGACTCGAATGGAGAATTTGTACTTGTTTTGCCAGTTGACGGTAGTTGTTTACTGTTGCTTGTTGATATTTGAGGTGCAGGTTATTCGGCACTTGGAACATTTGCGCGAGGTTTTGGCATTCGTACTCGCTACCTTCGAGGTCGCCTGTGGCATTTTCGACTATTCCCATTTTTGGGGAGTCAGTGCTTTTATTGCGGTTATCGCAATAGCTGAGTATTTGACAACTGGATACGACTCGCAAACGGAATTTGTCACTTAGATAGGTTTTGGATATAGTTGTGGTTTGGGTTTGAGTGGGGCGCGGATTAAATTTCATGCCTTTGGTATTATCCATAGGTAGGTTGTCTGCGATGGTCACAGTTTCTGTTGTGATGGGTAAAGCAGCAAATGGAATTTGATGCAGGAATATATGAGGCACAATAATTAATTCTTTGATGTCTGTGAGATGTTTGGTAATAAGTTGATTTAGTTGTAAGCGTTGGGCGAGTTGTTGGAGAAATTCTCCCATGAAGTGCGGAATGTAGGACTGAAGATGATGCCATGGGGAATGTTTGAACATTGTGGTTTATTCATATGAAAACCGCTGTAATGTGGGAGTTGCTATTGTGGAAGGGTGGCAAAACCCAAATTAAGGTAGGGGCGAATGCCATTCGCCCTCAAATGGCGCGTTCCGCAAAGCTCCGAATGCCGCCCTCACTCGATAAGCGTGTCCGTGCGTAAGTCCTGATATATGTGTAGGTTGGGTATCAGCAGGAAACCCAACAACTCCTCTTGTATCTGTGTAGGTTGAGTTGAGTCAGCTAAACACAAGAAGCATTTTGGGTTTGTTGGGTTACGCTAGCGCTTAACCCAACCTACATTCTTTGTCCTGCTATATCTTCAATATTTTTTAATAATTATTATAGCAGTCAAAGCAAAGGGCGCAGACATATCAAAAACTTAAAACTCAGACAACGCTAAGTTTTTCCTTCTTCCTTCTGCTATAGCAGTCGAAGCAAAGGGCGCAGACATATCAAAAGCTTAAAGCTCAAACAAAGCAAGACTTTTGCTTCTTCCTTCTTCCTTCTTTCTTCTTCCTTCTTCCTTCTGCTATTCTGCCATTTCTAAATAGCAGTGTTAAAATTACCAGTGTATTGAGCAAAAGTCATTAGCATACAGTGGAAAAATATTAATAATAAGTTAAAAATCTTTAACTTCCACATTGTCGTATTATCTTTTGTCCATACATTCTGCACTAATAATATCTAAAGTCTAATATGAGTGGTACTATTACTCCTTCCCAACCAAATATTAGTCAGTTGTCTGACACTAAAACGACATCTTTAACCTCCGGTTCTGTAGTAGGAGATTTCTTCCAAGAAACTCTAGCATTAACCCGTCGGTTATTTATCCAACTAAAACGACGCCCTTCGACATTAATAGCTGGAATTATCCAACCCCTGATGTGGTTAATCCTATTTGGGGCACTTTTCCAAAATGTACCTCAAGGTTTATTTGGCGAAAGTCAAAACTATGGACAATTTCTCGGTGCTGGTATTATTGTCTTCACCGCTTTTGCAGGTGCTCTTAATGCTGGTTTGCCAGTCATGTTTGACCGAGAATTTGGCTTTCTCAACCGCCTATTGGTGGCTCCATTAACATCCCGCTTTTCTATTGTCTTAGCTTCAGCAACCTTTATTGTCACTCTGAGTTTGATTCAGTCAGCAATAATCATCGGTGCTGGTGCATTTTTGGGCGCTGGATTACCTGGTACATTAGGATTAGCTACCATCGCCCTGATTGTCCTAATGTTGGTTTTGGGCGTGACAGGTTTAAGTTTGGGTCTGGCCTTTGCTTTACCCGGTCACATTGAACTTTTGGCAGTTATTTTTGTCACTAACTTACCTTTACTATTTGCTAGTACTGCTCTAGCACCTCTATCTTTTATGCCTAATTGGTTACAGGTAGTGGCAAGTTTAAATCCTTTGACTTACGCGATCGAGCCGATTCGCTATTTGTATCTACATAGTGACTGGTCTATTGGTAGTATAATCATGGAAACACCTTTTGCTGATATTTCTTTTGGTACAGCATTGTTGGTACTTTTGGTCTTTGATGTAGTGACTTTAGTAGCAATTCAGCCTTTATTACGTCGTCGGTTTGCCTAAATTGATTCGATCGGGTGGTTCATTAATTGATAATTGATCATGGATAATTGATAATTACCTCTGGTTAAAACCGTTCTGACGCTAAAAATGTAGTAGCGTTAGACTCCTAAAATGTTGCATCGGGTAGGGGTGGGTTCCACGTTAAGTTAATTGCTCAACATTAAATTTGGATAAACCCGCCCCCTCCCCAATAATCTAATGCTACCGTAAAATAATATCTCTTCTTCAAACAGACCAAAAAAGTTGTATGCTATATATCTAAAGTTTCCTAAAAAAACGACGATACGACCTATGTCTACTCAACTTTTGACAAAAATCATTTTTAGCACCTTAACCACAGGAATAATAACTATATTCCTACCTCAGCCATCTTTTGCTGAATCTTATGAAACTAATACAGTTAATCCTCTAAAGGATTTGCAAACCGTAGATAACCCAGATCCTTTCAGTGGTTCCGGTGGGTTGAATATGTTCGACATTATTCATAACTCAAGACTGGGAAATAACCGGAATATGAAAGAGTATATGCTCGAACAACGTGACAGTATTAATGATGCAGCGACGCAGTTTCGCAATAAACAGCAGCAGCTAATAGAACCATCACAGAATGCTGTCGGTGATACTCCTGCTTCTACCGTAGGTGAGAGTGAAGTTAATCCTTAATCGACCACATAGTATAGTTATTTATTCCAACGATCGCTCTGTTCCTCAAATCAGTATTTAAAGATAAGAGTCTATAATTGTATTGTAGGGGCGAATAACCATTCGCCCTTACGCATTGTATGAGGATCGACTGAATTATATTATTCCATGGAGCAGGGTTATTCTGCGTCACTATCATAGGAACATCTGTAAGGCTGATTCCTCCCTGGAGGCGAAACCAGTAGTCAGGTTTTCTTCTTCAAGTCCCTCTATAGGTTTTTCAATGTTCAAGCGAATCACAGGCTTTTGTTGTTGTGGCATCAGATTTTTCTTGGCCATCGGATTATTCCTCTGTGTATTTTTAGCTTAATTTGCTTGCATTTTAGGTTTATGAGTCACTACTGTCAAGTTAATGAGCTTAACTTAAGTAGCTATCAGCATTTTCCGTACCGGAATGCTCTGCAAACAGCACTCAGCTTTCAGCGCGCTAAAAGCTTGGGTTTAAATCCTCGACTTCCGCTCTTACCTTTTCCTCCACTTTTATGACCAAGAGAACGACGCAAAGCACTGAGGGTTTTGGCACTACCGAAACTATGAGTAGCATTGTAGGTATGGATTAGAGAATTATTTGGGTCAGAGGTTCGTACTAAAGCACTGACAACTCCAGTAACGGGACTTATTAGTTGTTCGTAGCGTTTTGTTGTTTGGTCGGGAGTGAATACGCGATGACCGCCATCAGAGGTAAAATGTTTTTTGCGACTGGTGAGAGTCAGAGGATAAAATGCCATGTCTTTGAGTAATTTAGGATCGCCGCAAGCTTGACATTGAGGTCGTTTACTCAAAATATGAGTTTCTGTGGTCAGGTTTGTCTAGTTAAAGGTAATCACTTTTCCAGCGAGGGTAGTAAAGTTAGGCATTTCCACCCCACATCTTTGTACTATCCATTTGGCAACTTCAGTGGTTATTAGATTGATGGCAGTTGCCATAGTTGAAGGTAGGTAACCATAAAGAAGTAGGGAGACATCCAGAAATTTCTCTTTTACTCGCACTAGATTTTTTGGTCGAAAGAGATTTTTGTTTCTGTCGCAAAACTGCAGCTTCAACTTCCCGATGACCGCGCAAACGTTGAGCTAAACATTACACATCTCCTCCAAATGAGGGAGTAGGCAGCTTTGCTGTAGGCAGTAGGGAACCCACCCCTCGCCCCTCCCCCTCCCAGGAGGGGAAAGAATTGATAATTTCTGTGTGATAATTGATTTGATTTTTGATTTTTACCAGATGTCTAATCCCAACATCCGGTATCTTCTGGTTCAAATATCGAACCTAACTACAGTAACCCTCCCACAGGTTTTGCCAGCAACCAAGGTTGATGAGCACAGACTGCGGTTTCATTAATTTTCGCAAGTTGTGGTTGAGTGATAGAACAGTGGCTCAATCAGAACAAAACTGGACGTAGGGGAGCATCCAACACCTATAGCAATGTCGCCATGGAGCTGGCTACCCTTGCTACTTTGTTTAGCTTGGCAGGACGACAAATTGAGGGTTTCTTGGAATCTATATTTGAATTGATGGGAATAGACTTGCCAGTACCAGACCATAGTACCTTGTGTCGTCGCTTGAGTAAACTGAACATCAAGATACCTATATGATCAGCAACAGAAACCATGCACTTGGTACTAGACCCTACGGGGGTCAAAGTGTATGGCGAGGGAGAATGGAAAACTAGAATTCATGGTGTGGGCAAACGTCGGACATGGCGTAAGCTCTATTTGGGGGTTTCGGAGGCAACTGGGGAGATAGCTACTGCTATGGTAAGTACCAACGATGTTAGTGATGAAGAAGCATTTTCCGAGCTACTAGATGCTCTAGAAGGAGAGATAGCTCAAGTATCAGGAACGGGGTATACGACAAGTATAAGTCTGATGAAAAGGCTAGTCAAAGAGGAGCAAAAATCACGATTCCTCCACGAAAAAATGCCGTGATTGGGCAACATGGCAACTGTAAAGCTCCACCCCATCCCAGAGATGAGAACCTCAGACGCATTCGTCAAATAGGACTAAAGAAATGGAAGCATGAAAGTGGTTACCACCGACGCTCCTGATCCGAGACCACAATGTTTCGGCTCAAAGTGATGTTCGCAGGTAAATTACGACGACGGAAATTTAACAATCAAGCAGTGGAGTTATAGCAATGAGCGCTGGTATATTTACAAATTGCAGGAGTGGCCAAATAGCTAAAAATCTTATATTATCGTTTTTTTATTCCCCTCTTGGGAGGGGTTAGGGGTGGGTTCCCTGTTGCCTGTTGCCTGTTGCCTGTTGCCTGCGCACAGCGCTATATTGATACAATGTGCCCTCCTCAACCGTATAATTACCGTATGATTCAAGATTGTAAGCCAGAAAGTTACAAAGTACAATTCTAGTTCATTCCTCTACAGGGGTGATTTTTGTGATCGCCACCTTCATGCAACAAAGCCTATTTTCTGGTATAATTTTACTTCTCAATTTACTTTCACCCATTTCTATAACCACTCAACACTTATGTTGTAAAGAAAAATTATCGTTTTGTTAGATTTCTTTAAACCATGAAGTAACTCGAATATAAAAATGACCCTGATTTTGCTTTCTGTGTCTCATTACTTCAGCACTATTTATAATATTAAGTAAGTAAGAATAAATGACGTAAGAAAGCAAAAAAATAACTCAGACAACTACAATTTTTAGAAAAGCCTAAAAAAAATCAAAACAAATTAAGAAAAAAATATGTTTAATGCCACTGAAATATTAATTAATTCATTTGTCGAAAAAATTAAAGATGGCTACCGTCGCACTTACGGCGGTCATAAATCTAACTACGAAGAAATTATTGGTTGGGCAGGAAATATGGCACTAGAAAATATTGCCAATAGTGATGCCCTTTACCATAATGTAGAGCATACAATTCTGGTGACTCTTGTAGGCCAAGAAATTCTACGGGGAAAACATATTCGAGAAGGAGGAGTTGCCTGCGAAGATTGGTTACATTATATTATTTCCTTAGTTTGCCATGACATCGGATATGTAAAAGGAGTTTGTCGGGCAGACAAAAAAGGATGGTACGCTACGGGTAGGGATGATGAAATGGTTAATTTGCCATTAGGTTGTACGGATGCTAGTTTAACTCCTTATCATGTGGATCGGGCAAAATTATTTATTAATGAACGATTTGGCGGTCATAAACTAATTGATGTGGGAATAATTAAACATAATATTGAGTTAACACGCTTTCCTGTTCCGAAAGAATCAGATCATCAAGATACTGTTAATCATCCTGGTTTAGTACGAGCGGCAGATTTAATTGGCCAGTTAAGTGACCCCCGCTACCTCAATAAAATTTGTTCTTTATATTATGAATTTGAGGAAATGGGTTTCAATGAAAAAGTAGGGTATAAAAATCCTAGCGATCTGCGCGATAATTATCCGCAATTTTTTTGGCAAGGAGTTCTTCCTTATATAAAAAATGCTCTGAAATATTTGTCACTAACACAGCAAGGTAAGCAAATTATTGCTAACCTTTACTCCAATGTATTTGTAATAGAGCATGATTCTTCTATGAAGGTTGCTGTTTAGAAATTAGGGAGCAGAAAGAAGAAGGAAGAAGGAAGAAGGAAGGAGGAAGAAGGCGTTTAGTTATCTACTAGAGAAGGAAGGACAGAAGCAGCGAAAAATCTAGCATTGTCTGAGTTTTAAGCTTTTGATATGCCCGCGCCTTTTCCTTAAACTGCTATAAAATTTTGTTGAGATAGGCAACAAGAAACAGAAAATATCTCTAATACCATTTCTCAAAAACTTTTCTACATTTTCATGAGTAGGGGACCCACCCCTCGCCCCTCCCCCTCCCAGGAGGGGAAGTGGGGGAGTGGAGTAGAGGTAAACACAAGAATAATTAACATTAACTTGGCTAAAATTAGCAAAAAAGTGATTCGGCTATTTTTAATTACTTAAGAACTGAAGTTTGACCTAAGTATAGCGTTACTTTTGGGAATTGGTATAATGCAAAATTCAGTTATTATTGGCTAATTACTTAAATCCTAAAAACCTTTACCTCTAAAGGCTTAAATTTTTTAATTATTATTTTATACCAGATCATGGATTTAGATAATGTTGCAAATTTTCACAGACAAAAATTTCAGGTGAATATTTCCAATAATCAGTTTGAAGTAATTTGTGACAGGCTAAAATTATATACAAAACTGAGATTTGATAAATGTTGAAGCTGTCTAAGCTATTACCAATTACTAATTACCAATTACCAACTTTATGAATGTCAAATTTTCACCTATTCAACAATTTCTAATTACATGGTTATTATTATTAGTAGCAGGATGGTTGACAATCGGGGCAATTAGTTATGTAGGTGAAATAGTTAGTATTCTAATTACAGCAGGATTAGTGGCATTTTTGTTAAACTATCCAGTATCTAAACTACAAAAAATTTTGCCCCGAAGTTTGGCAGCAGGTTTAGTATATTTAACGGCTGCTTTAATAATATTAGTTATCGGCCTAACTATTGTTCCACCAGTTCTTAACCAAGCTCGACAATTGTGGTTGAAATTTCCAGACTTATTAGAATCGGCCAGATGGCAATTAACAGAATTTCAAACCTGGAGTAAAAATAATAACTTACCCTTTGATTTCGGGATTTTACAACAGCAACTATCAGCAAAAGCTCAAGAAGAAATACAGGCGATCGCTACTACCAGTTTTGGTTTAGTCTTAGGCACAGTTAACTGGTTTTTCGACTTAATTTTAATTTTAGTAATCTCCTTTTATATGCTCTTAGATGGAGAAAGAGTTTGGAATAATCTGACAAGTATTATTGCTCCAAAAGTACGAGATGTATTTACAAAATCCCTAGAAGTTAATCTTCAAAGTTTTATCTCTGGACAGTTGTTATTAGGTTTATTTATGGCAACTACTTTATCTTTTGCTTTTTGGTTTCTTGGTGTTCCCTATTTTCTACTATTTGCAGTCTTTATCGGGGTAATGGAATTAATTCCATTTATTGGCGCAACTTTGGGCATTGGCACTGTAGGCAGTATAGTAACATTTATTAATTGGTGGTTAGCTTTAAAAGTCTTAATCGTGGCGATCGCTCTCCAACAAATTAAAGATAATATAGTTGCCCCTAGAGTCATGGGTAATTTAACCGGACTTAGCCCAGTAATTATTTTTGCAGCGTTACTATTAGGTGGTAAAATAGGAGGGCTTTTGGGAGTAATATTAGCAATTCCGCTCACTGGAGTTTTAAAAAGTATTGTGGAAGTGGTGCTAAATCCAAAATTACCACCCCAAACAGGCTCTTTCTTTTATAATCCTATGGATGAAGAAAATGAAGTATCAGAAATAGAAATAAAACAATTAAATCAATAAGTTTCTCCCTAACTTATTACGCCTTATTTCTTTCTTTTTATCTCCTTCCTTATCCCTAAATTATTCCTTCTTTCTAACTTTTTAGGCTCGTAGTAGGGCTTTAGCCTTTACAATACTTATAATCAATAATCATTCCAGTTAAGATTGAGGCACTTAACCTTGACATAATCCTTAAAAATAAGAGATTTATCCATCTCATTTTTATTTTAAACTACTATAAGTATTAGGGCTAAAGCCCAACTAAGAACAAAAACCTTATTATTAGTAATTATCCGATAGGGTAACTCCCCTGGAGGGGACACGCGATATTATTTTCTTACTTCTTACTTCTTAAATATGAAATGGTGGAAAAATCTTAAAAAAAATCCTTTAGCAAGATTTGGTGCATTATTACTATTAATTTTTTATCTGGTAGTAATTGCTGCTGACTTTATTGCTCCATACGACCCCTACACATCTCAACCCAATGGTTCCCTACTACCACCTACTCAAATTTACTGGCACAACCAAGCAGGTGAGTTTATTGGACTCCACGTT